>CAZUMB010000017.1:0-10151 GCA_964621575.1 uncultured Candidatus Saccharibacteria bacterium | reverse complement strand
CCTCGACAGGGCGTCGTGGGAAGACGTCGGGTACACCGCCGGCTGGATCGCCTATCGAGCCGTTTGTCGGCGGCAGTCCCCGCCGCGGTTCACGCCGGCAGACCTCGACCTGAAGATGGGCGAGTTCACCGGTTGCCGCGGGAGTTAGCGGCAAGCCGGCCGTAGTAGCGAGAAAGGGCGTGGTGTGCGGAAGCACACTGCGCCCTCTTCGTTTTTAAAAAAGCCAAGCGCTAAAACAAAAGCCAAACGCTGAAAATATTAAAAAGTTGAATTTAAAACTTACCATAAATATAAGCGGCCGCTTATATTTATGGTAAGTTTTTTTCTTGACAAATTGGCCGGATTTTTTCATTCTAAGGGCAGTACAAGTCCACCCTTCGGCCCAAGGAGGCGGGCATGAAACTCAGCAACGTAGTTGTCGCGGAGATTCTCGTGGCGCTGGGCTTCTTTGCCTGCGTCTCAATCCCTTCGCGGGCGGTGAAGATCGCGCTCATCATCCTTCTGCTCCCCGCTATTTTCCGGGAGCTGAAGAAGGTCGCTCACGAGGAACAGCTCAAGGAGGACATCCGGCAATGAAAACGGACTGGCTTCTCATCCTGCTCGCGCTTGGTCTCGTCGCGATGACCGGGAGGCGGTACGACCTGCCGCCGACCTACACCGTGAAGGAAGGCGAGAGCTTGGCCTCGGCGACCAACGTCATCTGCGCGAATTCCGGCGTCTCCGGTCTTCTCGCGCGGGGCCGCTGGCACCGGTTCCTGATGACGAAGGACAACAAGGCCCTCGCTTCGGGCGGTACGAACATCGTCGTCCATGCGGGCGAGTCGTTCCGGGTGCCCGAGAACCTCTGCGCTCCGTTCCTTTACAGGACGGAGATCGCGGTGCTGGTTCTCGCCGTTCTGATGATGGTTCGGGCCTATTTCCGGACGGAAACAATCTGCCGGGAGTTCCGCGAGAAGCTCCCGCCCGGTTTCGAACCGACCGGTACGACCTGAACCCGGACTCCGCTTTCCCGGGACAAAAAGTGCGGAAGCAGGCGGGAGACCGAGCAATCGGCCTCCCGCTTCCGTTTTTATATTTAACGGCGGGGCGGAAAGTGATACAATATTATTTATCGTGAGCATCGAAAATAAGGTTGTCGTGATTACCGGTGCAAGCCGGGGCTTGGGCAGGGCGCTGGCTTTTGTTTTTGCGAAAGAGGGCGCGAAGCTGGTTTTGAGTTCGCTCCCTAGTGAAGAGCTGAAAAAATTGGGCCGGGAATTGAAAGCCGAAACATTTCCCGCCGATGTAACGAAAGAAAATGAAATAAAAAAGCTTGCCGATTTTACCATCCAAAAATTCGGCCGGATTGACGTTTGGATTAACAACGCCGGAATCTGGATGCCTCACGCGCCGATAGAAGAAATGGACTGGGGAAGAGTGCATGATTTGGTGGAGGTTAATTTGTTCGGGACGGTTTACGGTTCCAAGGCGGCTCTCGTCCAGATGGAAAAACAGCAGTCCGGGGCGATAATAAACATTATTTCCGTGAGCGCCCTTGAGGGCCGGCCTTATTCTTCGGGTTATTGCGCGAGCAAATACGCCGCCGATGGTTTTACAAAATCGCTCCGGCTTGAAGCCCGCTCAAAAAAAATCAGAGTGTTTGCGATATATCCGGACAAGATGAAAACGGGGCTTTATGGTAAGGAGGAACCGGTCGATTACGGCGAGTATATGGAGCCCGACTTTGTCGCCCGAACCATCGTCGGAAATCTGAAAAAAGAGAATCCCGAAGAAGAATTAATCATCAGGAAGAAAGTTTAGAGATGACAAAACGCCGAAAATTCCTGTTCGTTTCCAAGGACGGCTTGAGCGGTGATGTCGCCTTGAAACTCGTCCAGGAGGGCCACGAGGCGAAGTTTTATCTCAAAGACCCGGAAAGCAGGGACGTTTACGACGGTTTCTTTGAGAAAGTCAAAAACTGGCGTCACCATGTCTCCTGGGCGGACGTGATCATTTTTGATGACTCCAATTACGGTGAGTCGGCCCAGAAATTGCGCAAAGCCGGCAAGAAAGTTGTAGGCGGCAGTCGTTATACCGACAAGCTTGAGATAAACCGCGAATTCGGTCAGGAAGAGTTAAAGAAACTCGGTATCAACACTCTCCCGAGCTGGGAATTCAACGATTACAACAAGGCGATAAACTTCATCAAGAAAACGCCCAACCGCTACGTTTTCAAGCCGAGCGGCAAAGAGCAGTCGTACAACAAGAGATTGGTCATCGTTTCCGAGGAGGAAGACGGCAGCGACCTCATCGATTTTCTGCGAAACAACCGCCGGACGCTCCGTCGGAAAATTCCGCGGTTTCTGATTCAGGAATTCGTCGGGGGGATAGAAATTGCGGTCGGCGCTTTTTTCAACGGCGAGAAATTCATCCGGCCGGTGAACGTTAACTTCGAGCACAAACGGCTTTTCACCGGCAACCTCGGCCCGATGACAGGAGAAGCGGGGACGATGATGTTCTGGGCGGATTCCAATCCGATTTTCGAGCGGACGCTCGAGAAAATAACGCCGGCTCTCCAAAAAGCCGGCTACGTCGGCTATCTTGATTTGAATTGCATCGTCAATAAAAAGGACATTTACCCGCTGGAATTCACCGGTCGTTTTGGCTACCCGACGATTCAAATTCAGCTTGAGGGAATTTTGGACGAAACGGGCGAGTGGCTTTACAAGCTCGCCTGCGGCCGGAATTTTGATTTGCATACCAAGGAAGGATTTCAAATCGGGGTGGTGATTTTCACGCCGCCGGCTTTCTCCGAAGGCGAAGATACGGAGACAGCCGAAACATACCGCGATATTGCCATCCGTTTCGAAAAAGAAGACCGTGAGGGAGTTCATATCTTTGATGTCAAGAACGACAACGGCATTTGGCGGGTGGCCGGCATTTCCGGCTGGAATCTGGTCGCGACCGGCAGCGGCAAGGACATTCCCGAGGCGAGAAAAATCGCCTACCGCCGGGTGCGGAATATCCAGATTCCCCATATGTTTTACCGCCAGGACATCGGCCTGCGGAACATCTGGGAGCTGAATCTCCTCAAAAAGTGGGGTTACCTGCCGGATTCGACGGTTTCAAACGGGGCAAATGCGAAACTCGACTGACAATCCCAAGCCGCCGAAACGGAGCGAAATCCGTCCGGGGGATTTCGTCTGGATTATTGAGAAAGAAAATTACGGAACGAAAAACTACACTCAAGGATTCGTGAAAGAGGTCTTGAGTCCCGGCGCGAGCCATCCGCGCGGCATCAAGGTTCGGCTCAAAAACGGCGTCGTCGGCCGGGTGCAGTGGAAAATAAACGACTGGTAGGCGGCTGTTATAATAAGTTCAGGATGACAATGAAAGACAGCCTTCTCCGAATTGCCGAAGCCGGACTTCGGGCGATTGACACCGAAAGAGTAGTAGCCGAAAAATTCCGCCGGATAGTCGGGAAACCGAAGGTTGCCGGCCGGGTTTTTTTGGTCGGCGTCGGCAAGTGTTCGCTTGAAGCCGCCCGGGCCGTTCAAAAAATTCTCGGCCGGCGGATTAAAGGCGGCGTGGTGCTCAACCTTCGTAAAGGGAACTTGAAAAGGATAAAAGTTTTTGCCGGCACTCATCCCTTGCCGAGTGCAAGGAACGTCAGGGCAACGAAAGAAATCATCAAGCTTTTGCAAAAAGCGGGGAAAGACGATCTCGTTATTTTTTTGATTTCCGGCGGCGGCTCAACTCTCCTCTCTCAACCGAAAAAACATACGGTTGCGGCGGAGGTCAAGCTCATAAAGCGCCTCTATGAGGGCGGGGCGACCATAAAGGAAGTAAATACAGTGAGGAAACATATTTCTCTCGCCCGGGGCGGCAATCTTGCGAAGTACGCTTATCCGGCGGAGGTGATATCTTTAATTTTCTCCGATGTGCCGGGGGATGATTTGAGTTTCGTGGCCTCCGGTCCCACGGTGCGCGACAGGACGACTGTCCGCGACGCGGCCCGGGTTCTTTCCAAATACGGAGCTTGGAAACGCTGCGGCATTCCCCGAGATGGTCTTATTGAGACCCCGAAGGAGGCGAAGTATTTCAAGAGGGTTTCCAACGTTCTTTTCGTTTCCAATAAAACCGCCCTGAAGGCGATGGCGGAGACGGCGAGAAAGTTCGGATTCAAGCCGCGCATCGAGGATTTCGCCCTGGAAGGCGAAGCGAAAAAAGCCGGCGGAAAAATAGCGAAAGAACTTCACCGGGCAAAAGCCGGAACAGTTCTGCTCTACGGCGGCGAGACGACGGTTACCTTGCAGCAAGGCGGCCCGCCCCGGAGGGGCGCCCGCTCCGACTCGGAGACGAGGCGAGAGGCTCGCCCAACAGGGTTGGGCGGCCGGAATCAGGAACTCGCTCTTTCCGCTCTGCGGTTTTTGAAAGACGACGAAGCGCTCATGGCCTTTGCCTCCGACGGCGAAGACAATACCGACATGGCCGGGGCGATTTGTGATAAAATGACGAGAGAGAAAGCCCGCAAGCGCGGCCTGAAACCGGAGAAATATTTGAAAGAACACGATTCCTACAATTTCTTCGCCGCCTTGGGCGCCCATTTTTCAACCGGCAAGACCGGTTCCAACGTTTCTGATTTGATTATCGCGTTAAAAAACAAAAGAAAATGAAATATATTCTTCCGTTTTCAAAAATCGGCATGAAAGACGTTCCACGGGTCGGCGGCAAAAACGCCGCTTTGGGCGAAATGTTCTCGCACCTTGTGAAACTCGGCATAAATGTCCCCGACGGTTTTGCCTTAACCGCCGCCGCTTACCGGGTGTTTTTGAAGAAAAGCGGCGCCGACCGTAAAATCAAAGAAATTCTGAAGGGACTGAATACGAAGAACATGAGCGACTTAAAAAAGCGCGGTCGGATGGTGCGGGCGCTCATTTTGTCTTTGGTTCTGCCGAAAGACATATTGAAAGAAACAAATCAGGCCTATCGCCGGCTGGAGAAAAAATACGGCAAGGGAGTTGACGTGGCGGTCCGGTCTTCGGCAACGGCCGAGGATCTGCCGGGCGCTTCCTTTGCCGGCCAGCAGGAAACTTACTTGAACGTTCGGGGTGAAGACGAACTCGCGGCGGCGGTCAAAAAATGCATCGCTTCGCTTTTCACCGACCGGGCGATTTCCTACCGGGTCGACAAGGGATTTTCCCACTTCGACGCGGCTCTTTCGGTCGGCGTCCAGAAAATGGTCCGTTCCGACCTCGCTTCTTCCGGCGTGATTTTCACCATTGACACCGAAACCGGTTTCGATAAAGTGGTCGTCGTCAATTCCTCCTACGGTTTGGGCGAGATGGTCGTTCAGGGAAAAGTGACGCCCGACGAGTTCGTCGTTTACAAGCCGACGCTTGAGAAGGGTTTCCGGCCGGTTATCGTGAAAAACTTGGGCGAGAAAGCCGTAAAACTCGTCTACGGAAAAATTGGGACGAAGCGGGCGGACGTTTCCGAGCGGGACAGAAATTCTTTTTCATTGAACGAAGGCGAGATTTTAAAGCTTGCCGAGTGGAGCGTTCTCATCGAAAAGTATTTCTCGCGCGTTTACAAGCGTTACCAGCCGATGGACATTGAGTGGGCCAAAGATGGTAAAACGAAAGAGCTCTTCATTCTTCAGGCGCGGCCGGAGACGGTTCACTCGGTGGGCGAGAAAGGAATTTTCCGCGAGTACCGCCTTAAGGGAACGGGGAAAACAATCATTTCCGGTGTCGCCGTCGGCACGAAAATTGCCGCCGGCCGGGCGAAAGTAATCAAAGACGTCAGGGACATCGGGAAATTCAAGAAAGACGAAGTGCTCGTTACCGACATTACCGACCCGGATTGGGAGCCGATTATGAAAATCGCCTCGGCCATCGTCACCGATAAGGGCGGGCGGACATCGCATGCGGCAATCGTCTCGCGCGAGCTCGGGATTCCCTGCGTCGTCGGCACGGGCGACGCCACGAAAAAGCTGAAAACCGGCCAGCTTCTCACCGTTGACTGTGCCTCGGGCGGCGAAGGCCTGGTTTACGCCGGCAAGGTTCCGTTTGACGTCATCGAGCATCGCCTGGGCAGAATTCCGAAGATGAAAACCAAAATAATGGTAAACATCGGCTCGCCCGACGAGGCCTTCAAAAACCATTACTTGCCGGTCAGGGGCGTGGGCTTGGGGCGGCTTGAGTTCATCATCGCTTCCCATATCAAGATTCACCCGAATGCCCTCATTGACTACAAAAAACTGTCCGCCAAAGGCGGATCCGCCTCTGGCGGAAAAGACAAAAAGTTCAAGAAGAAAATAGATTCGCTCACGGTCGGTTACAAGAACAAAACCCAGTTTTACGTCGACGAGCTTGCCGAGGGCATTGCCAAAATCGCCGCCGCTTTTTATCCGGAAGAAGCGATAATCCGCTTTTCCGATTTCAAAACCAACGAGTACCGCAAGCTTTTGGGCGGCGAGCTTTACGAACCGGCCGAAGAAAATCCGATGCTCGGCTGGCGGGGCGCTTCGCGCTATTACGCGCCGGGGTTCGAGGCCGCTTTCGGTCTGGAGTGCAAGGCCTTGCGGCGGGCGCGCGAAAAGTTCGGCTTGAAAAACATCACTCCGATGATTCCTTTCTGCCGGACGCCGGAAGAAGCGAAAAAGGTTTTGGCGGTGATGGCGAAGAACGGCCTCCGCCGGGGCAAGGACGGGCTCAAGGTTTACGTGATGGCCGAAATCCCCTCAAACGTTCTTCTTGCCGACGAGTTCTTGGATATTTGCGACGGCATGTCCATCGGCTCGAACGATTTGACCCAGCTTGTTCTGGGGCTTGACCGCGACTCCAGTATAGTCGCCGCAATCGGCAACGAAAACAATCCGGCGGTGAAGGAGATGGTAAAGGAAGTGATAGAAAAATGCCGCAAGCGGAAGAAGTACGTCGGCATCTGCGGCCAGGCGCCGAGCGATTTTCCGGAATTCGCCAAATTCCTGGTCAAGGAAAAAATCGAGAGTATGTCCCTGAATCCCGACACCGTTATTCGCACCATCGCCGCCGTCAGAAAAGTGGAACGGTAGTTCAGTAATGAATTCGGAAAGCAGACAGTGCCGAAACTGCGGGCAAAACTTCGTCATCGAGCCGGAGGATTTTTGGAGCGGAATGAGCCACCCGCCTCCCCCCATTTTTATAGGTTTTCGGCATAAACCTATAAAAACCACTTGACTTTTATAGGTTTGTAAGCTAACCTTATAAAAATGAAAGATGAAAGAATACGGATAGGTGAAGCCGCTCGAATACTTGGCATCAGCGTTCAGACGCTTCGCAATTGGGAAAAAGCGGGAAAACTTATGCCGCAACGAAGTTCGGGCGGACAGCGTTACTACCGTTCGGAGGACATTAAGCGTTTCGCGGTTGACTTGCAGAAATTAAGTTGGGCTTGGGCGGCAAGCGCGCAACCGCCGGAGATTCCAGCCGAGTATTATTGTGAAAGACAAGATAGATTTACAAGCCGTTTAGAAAAGATGAGCATGCTTCTCTTACAGTCCGGTATTATAAATGAAGATCTGGTTTCTTTACTCACAACGATTGTGGGCGAGATAGGAGACAACTCTTTTATGCACAATGTCGGCAATTGGCCCGACATGCCGGGAATATTTTTTGCGTACGACATTAGCAAACGGGTTATTGTGCTTGCCGACCGGGGACAAGGCGTCCGGAAAACGCTGTCTCGTGTGCGTCCTCACATTGAAACGGATGTTGAGGCTCTCCGCATCGCGTTTACGGAAATCATCTCCGGGAGAGAACCGGAGAAACGGGGGAATGGATTAAAAGTAGTGCGGCGCATCGTGGAATCAAACCCCATCCGTTTGCTTTTCCGGTCGGGCGTCGCCGTGATGAAAAGTCCGAAAGGCCGGCAAGGGTCGATAACGGTGGCCGCGGCGCCCGAGAACGTGCGCGGCGCGTATGCGGTCGTAACATTTTAAACATGCAAACAATCTATCTTAAAAAGTTCGGCAAGGTTTTGGTTTCTCGGCCCGCGGGCCTTGAAGCATTCAGGGCAATCCGCCCGACGCTTAATGCTCGCGAACCGGTCCAAATAGATTTTGGAGAAGTGCTCGCGGTTACGCCGTCGTGGTTTGACGAATTTCTCACGAACCTCGCGGAATACGCCGAAGGAAAGATTACGCTCTTGCCAACCAAAAACGCATCCGCGCTTGCCGCCTTGCCGGTTCTTATAATCGATAGGCGCGATAAAGTCGCCGAAATTATCAAGCGATTTTTGGAAGATGACGGTAAATGAACCGCCTACCTGGTTCATTTTGTCAGTACCGAGATTGTATAATTAATACACATGAAAATCGCTTTTTTTGAAATTGAGGACTGGGAGGCAGATATTATCAAAGGACGCCTCGGCGAGGTTTATTTGAGCAAAGAGACGCTGAGCGAAGATAACCTCCCGGCCGAAAATTCGTTCGAAATCATTTCCGTTTTCGGCACCTCCCGGGTAACGGACAAAGTTCTTGCCTACTTTCCGAACTTGAAATTCCTGACCACCCGTTCCACCGGCTTCGACCATATCGATATTGAGGCCTGCAAGAAGCGCAATATTCCGGTCGCCTACGTCCCCGGCTACGGCGACAATACCGTCGCCGAGTTCGCTTTCGGCCTGATTTTGAATCTCACGAGAAGAATTTATCACGCGATAGACAGGATAAAAGAAACCGGTTCTTTCCGGTTTGAGGGTTTGCGCGGAACGGACCTCAAAGGAAAAACGCTCGGCGTCGTCGGCACCGGCCGCATCGGCAAGGAAGCGATAAAAATCGGGAAGGGTTTCGGGATGGACGTCATTGCGACCGATATTTTCGAAGACAAAAATGCCGCCGCCGAACTCGGTTTCCGCTACCTGCCGCTTGAGGAACTTTTGAAAACGAGTGATGTTATCACCCTTCACTGTCCTTACACCAAAGAGACGCGCCATCTCATCAACAAAGAGAATATTCGTTTGATAAAGAAAGGGGCCTATCTCGTAAATACCGCCCGGGGCGGCATTATCGAAACCGACGCCCTGGTTCTGGCGCTTCAGGAAGGAATTTTGGCCGGCGCCGGTTTGGACGTTCTCGAGGAAGAAGTGGAAGTCAAGGAAGAAATGGTTTTCGCGCGGGAGAAGCGCGACCCGGAAGAGATGAAAGTAATGCTCCAGGACCACGTCCTGATGCGGATGCCCAACGTTTTAATCACACCCCACACCGCCTTCAATTCCCGGGAAGCGGTGGAGAGAATTCTCGCGAAAACGCTGGAAAGCATCGAGGCCTTTCTGAAAGGCAGTCCGATTAATTTGGTGAAATGAGCGGATACGCGCCCCTGGAGGTAAAAGAATTGCCGCCGGCGCCCCACTGGAGCAGAGCCATTGGCGTCGGCATCGTCGTTATGGGTCTTGCCATCGGTACGGGCGAGCTCATTATGTGGCCGCACCTCGTTACCAAGTACGGCCTCGGACTTTTATGGGCCGCGGTTTTGGGAATCACTTTCCAGTTTTTCATCAATTACGAAGTGGCCCGCCACGCCCTCGCCACCGGCGAGAGTTTTTTCACCACCTCCGCCCGGTTTTGGAAATGGCTTGTTCCTTTCTGGCTCGTTTCGGCGATTTTTCTCTACATCTGGCCCGGCTGGGCGGCGGCGATGGGCACCACTCTTCGCGAGCTTTTCGGTTTCGGCAGCTATCTCGGCTGGGCTTGGGCGACGCTCGGCTTGGTTTTGGTTTTGACTTTCGCCGGCCGGATTGCTTATGTCGTTTTGGAAAAAACCCTCAAAGTCACCGTGCCCGCTTTTTTCGTTTTATTGCTTACGATAAGCTTTTTCACGCTTGACAAGAGTTCTCTTCTCGCCGGTCTCCGGGGAGTTTTGAACTTCGGCTGGATTCCCGAGGGCGTTGACCTGGGTATTTTTCTGGGCGCCATCGTTTTTGCCGGCGCCGGCGGCCTGCTCAATCTCTGCACTTCGCTTTGGTACCGGGACAAGCAGGCCGGCATGGGCCGTTACGTCGGGCGAATAATCAATCCGATTACGGCGCGGCCCGAGGCGGCGGCGGCGACCGGTTACGTTTTCAGTCCGAGCGGCGAAAATATCAAACGCTGGCGCGCCTGGATGCGCTTCGTTCTCATCGACCAGGGC
>CAZUMB010000016.1:0-10508 GCA_964621575.1 uncultured Candidatus Saccharibacteria bacterium | reverse complement strand
GTCTCCTTGAGGATGCCATCATCTACGTCCTTTATATGGTCGGGGAGGTCTTCCGGTTTTACTGTTATTTCATAATGCTTTGTCTCTGGCTCTCTCCAAGCATAGCCATGTTCCACGGCTTCTCCTTTTAAAAGCTGAAAATATTGCTGAGCGATGCTGTCATTGTACGCAAAAGGACTGAGTTCCGGGGGAAAAAACTCACCGTATTTGTACTGCCGCCCGCCCTTGTCAACGTAGGGCATATCATTCATGTGTTTGATGATACGAGGGACCAATTTTTCATATTCCTCTTTCGTGTATTGTTTGTTTAAAATGCAGTATTTTGCCTTCTTCAACCCTACACAACCAAAAAGATCGGAGGAAGAATGACAAACGTAAGTGTAGTGAACGTCCTGGCAGTTATGGGTGAAAACCGTAAATCGACACCTTACTCCGTCAAATCCGGTATCTATGCCCTCATACAGCAACTCGGAGTTGGCTCCGTAACCGTAGCCATCGTATGAGTCTCTCAAATTATAAGCATGAGCGACGAATTTCGAATCTTCCACGCCCCCATACAGATCAAAACAAGAACGACAATTCTTCGAATCGGTAATATTGTCGCCGGTTACATTCACGGATTTTCCGACGGACGCAAATTTTCTCGGGAACTGCCGTGAAAATTCTTCGAATTTGTTTTTAAATCTAGTCAGAGCCTTGTAACTTCCCAAATCAAAACCATCCAGCGCTCTCTTAAATTCCTCTTTTGAATGAGGCGTATTAAATATGCAATTCGTTTTGTTTCTTAAATTAACGCAGGCCAGGCAATTGTTGAGGTTTTTACTGTGTTTTAAAAACGAGGAGTGGACACTGTCGCCCGCGTCATAAGAAAAAAACACATTGCTTATACGGGCGCAAAAAACTCCTTCGTAACACTGTTCCGCGTTTTCTGTAATATACAAATCCATAGAATCTTTGCAGAAAGCGGCGCCGTTAGCGTAATGAACATTTTCATCGTCAGCCGAGGCAAAGATAAGATAGCAATTTTTACAACCGTGGCTGTGATTGCCGTAATCGCTGTTTACCATATTGTTGTTTGCAACGTTTGGTAACGGAGCAGAGCTTAAAAGTTCCCGAAATTGCTCGAAAAAGGGTCGGGAAAAATCGTATTCTTTCCCCGAAACAAATTGGTTCCACTTATCCGACCACCAATAGTCTCTTTCGTAAACCACCACCGGTGTCTCCGGCGCAAACATCGTGATAATGTCTTTTCCGGTGGCTGCACATTTTCTTCTGTATAAACTCATTTCGTTCCGCCAAATCATTCTTCTCACCGCCCGGCACTCCGGACACCAGGTCGGCGGCGGGACGTCAATTTTCCTGTAGAAATCGAAATCTTGAGCGTCTATCTCAAATGAAGCTTTGCAGTTTTGACATTGTCGTGTTTCGGTCATTAGAATTTTAGAAATTAGGATTTGTTTATCTGCTATACCTCGACACATTGACTATTATACCGCTCATCGTCAGGAACACGGCGAGGGCGGTGCCGCCGAAGCTGATGAAGGGCAGAGGCACGCCGGTGAAAGGAATGAGGCCGGAGACGGCGGCAATGTTGATGAAGGCCTGAATGCCGAGAAGAGTAATGAAGCCGGTCGTAAGAAGCCGCCCGAAGTTATCCGGCGCCGCCCGGGCGATGTGCAGTCCCCGCAAAATCAAAAAGAGAAACGCGAGAACGAGCGCTGAAGCGCCCACGAAGCCGAGTTCCTCGGCAATCACCGCGAAGATGGAATCCCCTATCGGCTCGGGCAGATAACGGAGCTTTGTCGCCGACTGGCCAAAGCCGGTGCCGAACCAGCCGCCGGAACCGATGGCAATGAGCGACTGACTGATATGATAACCCTCCTCAAGATTGTCGGCGTCGCGGTTCAAGAACGTGGTAATTCTTTCCATCCGGTAAGGAGTGAAATAAACAAGAATGGAAAGTCCCAATCCGACAAGCAAAACCGCCGCAACGAGGAAACTCAACCGGCCGCCGGCCGTAAAGTAAGTGGCGAGAGCCGCCGCAAAAATTATCGCCGCCGTCGTCGTCGAGGGCTGGAAAACGATGAGAAGGATAATCACGCCGACCAAAATCATGAAGGGCAGAAAGCCGGTTAAAAATCTTTTTCCTCGTTCCCCGCTTTTCGAGAACCAGGCGGCGAGATAAACGAAGAAAGTGAGTTTTAAAAGTTCGGCCGGCTGCAAACTGAAGCCGCCGATATCCACCCAGCGCGAAGCGCCCTTGGCCGTGATGCCGAAAGAGGTAAAAACGAGGGCGAGAAGAACGATATTCAAGACAAGAAGCGGAACGGCGAGTTTTTCCCACTTCCGGTAATAAAGAAAAGAGCCGACGAGAAAGCCGATTACGCCGACCAGAAGGCCGTTCAAAACCTGGTGATTGAGATAATAAAAACTGTCGCCGAAGCGCGCCTCGGCCAAATCCGAAGAAGCGCTTGTCAGCATCACCAGCCCGAAAACCGTGAGCGCCACTACCAAACCGGCAAAGACGTAATCCGGCGCGGAAGCTCTTCTCGAAAAAATCTTACCTTTCATGCCTTAAAAACTTTCCGGAACGGACTCCTTGAAAAATTTCGTTTTCTACAACGAGGGCGCCGTTTACGAAGAGGTTTTTGACGGCAAAATTTTCAATGACGGCGATGTCGGCGTAATAATCCTCCTCAAGCCGTCCCCGCGACTTCAGTCCGTATTTCTCGGCCGGGCGGGCGGTGAGTTTAGCCACAGCTTTTTCCAGAGAAATTTTATTCGTTTTCTCGGCCAGTTTCAGAAACCGGAGAAACGGCGTATCATTCCTCGCCTCGCCGGAAGCAATGAAGGAAACGGGAGAAAAAATGAAGTCGTCCAGATCATCCTCGGCCGCCTGCCGGAGGACGACTCCCCGCAGCCCGGAAATTTTCATGAGTTTCAAAAGCGCCTCGGCGAGTTTGAGTTTGCCGCTTATCGCATAATCCCGCAGATTCTTGCCGGAGAGAAAACTCAAGTGAGAAGGCATTGTCCCAATATGAATGTCCTCGTGAACTACCCGCCGCAAATGCTCAATGATTCTTTTTTCCAAATGCTCGGTATCAAGCCGCCCGAGCATCGCTTCCAGATTCTTGCTCTCGTTCTGCAGCCACTCCGGCAAAAGGCGGTAAATCGGAGTCGGAATACGAGGCAGAGAACTGCAGTCGAAATTTATCCGTAATTTTGCGCCTTTGCCTTCGACTTCTTCCCTTAGAGCGGAATAATGCCCGGCATCGGCGACCGTCGGCATAAAATGGCTTATTTCGAGATTGACGCCGGTTTCCTTGGCGACCCGAATCGCCTCCGCCACCGCCGCGCCGAGGTGTAAACCGTAGCTCCGCAAATGAGTGGCGTAAACCCGTTTTTTCTCCGCCGCGATTTCGGCAAGTTCCTCGATTTCATGAACCGGCGTGAATTTCACATGAAGAAATTCCAGCCCCGTCGAAAACCCCAAAACCCCTTTTTCAAAGGCGTCGGTGAGCATCTTCTTCATAGTAAGAAGCTCGTTTCCGGTCAAATCCCGCGTCTCATCGCCCAAAAGCGCCCGCCTCATCGTGCCGTGGCCGATGAGAGTGCCGAAGTTAACGTTCAGCTTTTTGTAAAGCCGCTTCGAGAAGTCGTCGAAATCATGCCAGTTTAAGCGGGAGTTCGAACCGCCGGCCCATTTTCGCAAAGGCAGAAAGAGCCGGTCGCCGGCCGGCAGGAGAGACGCGCCGCAGTTTCCGCCGATTACGGTCGTCACCCCGTCTTTCGCCGGATGGCGGCCGAAGTCGTCGTCAAAAATATCCAAATAGTGGTCGGCCGGAGAGTTGACATCAATGAAGCCCGGCACGACCATCGCCCCGGTCGCGTCAATAACCGAGTCGCCGCGGTTTTTCGGAAAAGTGCCGCGTTTCAAAATCCTCTCCCCTCTTATCAAGACATCTTCCTTAACCGGCTCGTTCCCGCTGCCGTCGTAAACTAATCCTCCCTTGATTAATGTTGTGGCCATTAAGCGAATCTGGCTAAGAAAAACAAAACCAATCCAAAAATTGTCGCCACCGCCGAAATTATCCAGAACCGCATCGTAATCTGCGATTCAATCCAGCCCAATGCCTCGAAGTGGTGATGAATCGGCGTCGAGAAAAAAACTTTTTTACCCCGCAGTTTTTTGCTCAAGACCTGGATGATGACCGAAACGGATTCCACGACGAGAATGATGCCGAAAAACGGCAAAAAGAGAGCCGTGTTGGTGAGCATCGCCATTACCCCCAAGGTGATGCCCAAGGACATCGAGCCGGTGTCGCCCATGAAAAACTTGGCCGGATTGATGTTGAACCATAAGAAAGCGAGAAGAGCGCCCAAAATCGCCGTGTTCATCGCCGTGAGGTCGTAGCGCCCGAGAATGAAAGAAACGACGGCAAGCGCCCCGAAAGCGAAAAAGAGCGTCCCGGCAGCCAAGCCGTCCAAACCGTCGGTCTCGTTGGTCGAAAAAGCGGTCGCAACGAGAACTAAAATGAAAAAAGGAATGTACCAAACGCCGATGTAAACGCTCCCGACGAAGGGTATGTAGAGCACGTCCCAGCCGAGCTTGAAATAAAACCACCAGGCGCCGACTATTGCGACCGCCGTATAAAGAAGAAGCTTTTGACTCATTGTAAGCCCGCCTTTATGAGGACCTTTCCCCAAAATGCCGAAAAGATCGTCGGCCAGTCCGACCAAGGCAGTGAGGAACAAGGCGGCAAGCGGCAGGTAAGTTTCGGCCCGGTTTACGAAATCGAAGTAATCGGCAAAGCCGTCCAGAAAATAGCGAAGAACGAAGAAAGTGAGGGCAAGTCCCAGCACCGTCACCCAGATAATCATGCCGCCCATCGTCGGCGTCTCCGATTTGTTTTTATGGAAAGAATAAAAAACCGGCGCGCTCTTTTCGTCGCGAATGTTCTTTTTCCGAAAGTCAAATCTTTCCGAGAAGCGGAGAAAAAAAGGCGTGACGAAGAGCGCCACGGCGAAAGAAAGGGCGAACATTATCAAAACTCTGACGGCTTCAAAAATCATGCCGATTCTGTATAAATTTTCGAGTCCGCGGACGATGAAAATTCATCCGCAGAATCGAGCACCCCGTTAGATGCGGACAAGCATTGTTTAAGACGATTTTTATGGCTGACGTTCTTCATTGGTTTTATCTTTATTTTAATACCTCGGACCGCTATCTAACGGGGTGAGGTTTTCTAGCCCCAACCGCGGTCGGAGAGAAAGCCCTCAAAAATCATAGGCCTCGTCAATCCACTGAAGCAGTATATCCAAATCTTTTTCCCGGTCGTAGCTCCCTAAAATCACGGTGACGAGCCGCATATCCCGGAAAGAAACTACAGCGAGAAGGTTTTGACGGGCTTTTTCCGAAGTGCCGGTCTTGCCACCCAAGAAATACGGTTTGTCGACGAGCGAATTGACGTTCGTGATGGTCCGGCTCGTCGCGTCGTTTAAGGGCTGGACGAGCTGGCTCGTTACCCGAGTCCAGTTCAAAATCTCCGGCCGGTTCTCGACGATGTACTTTCCGAGGCGGAGCATATCGTTTGCCGAAGTGGTGTTTTCATCGGTAAGTCCCGAACCGTCGAAAATGACGGTTTGAGTCATGCCGAGCTCCCCGGCTTTTTGATTGACGAGCCGGGTAAACTCGTCCCTGCCGATATAATTTTCAAAAGCGGCGGCGGCATCATTGGAAGAGGTAAGAAGCATTATCTTCAGGAGATCGCGGCTTGAAAAAACTTCGCCGCTCCGCAGGCCGCCCGCTTCTCCCTCGGTCCGGATGGCCGCTTCGTCTATCACGATTTTCTTGTTCTCGCCGACGTTCTCAAGTACGACGACGGCGGTAAGAAGCTTGGTGAGAGAAGCCGTCGGCCAGCTTTGATAGGTGTTGTAATTGAAAAACGGGAAATTGTCCTCGAGCGACTGAATAAGAACCGCTTCGGCCGAAACACTCGGGTCGAGGACATTCCAGTTCCTTGTAGGCGCTTTCTTCACTTCAAAGTTTTTCACGCTATCCTGAGCGTCTAAAAGAGAGGCCTGTTCGTAGGAGAAATTGGAGGAAATCCCCGTCAATTTCTGGGCATCCGATGCCCTCGGGTTGACGTCAGTGTTTTGGACATCGGATGTCCCAACATTCCTCGTAACGGCGACGGAAACGATAATCAAAACCGTCAATATTAAGGCCTGAATTTGGGTTTTCATTTTCATTATTCCTGGTTTTGGACTTCCTGGGTGGTGAATTTCTGGATGATGTCCTTGTACTTATCATATTCCGGCAAATCTTCCTGTCTACCCAGGCCGATATGCCGGAGGAAATCGAAACTCACCCGGTAATCGTAAACATTTCTCCGCTCCGGGTTGGGTTCCCGCTCGATGAGTCCCCGCACGAGCAGGCTCCGCATAATGAAACTGGAGTTTACGCCGCGGACGAAATCCACCGTCGCCCGCGAGACCGGTCCTAAATACGCGATAATCGAGAGTGTCTCGAGCGAAGCCGGCGAAAGTTCTTCCCGAAACTCTTCCTTGATGAGTTCTTTGTTTATGTCGTCGAAATCCGGTTTCGTCGTAAGCTGAACCCTGTTGTTGTGCCGCAAAAGCATAAAGCCCCGGTCGTCCGCTTCTTTCAAATTTTTTTCCAGCAAATCGACGAGTTCCGCCGCTTCTCTTTCTTTCAACTTGAGAACCTTGGCGATTTTTTTGAGCTCGGCCGGCTCGCCATAATGGAAAAGAAACGCCTCCAATTCGGCGAGTTTCCGGGGATTCTGTTCATTGGGATTCATCCCGTTAGAGACAGGATTCATGCTTTTTTCGCGATTCTGATGTCGCCGAAGTTGCTCGTCTGCTCGACGGAAACGAGCTGGGATTTGATGAGGTGCAAAATGGCGAGGAAAATCACCACCAATTCGCTTTTGCCGCCGTTTTTCTTCAAGCTGTCAAAACCGACGGGACTTGAGGCGAGTTTCCGAAAAATTTCCTCTATCTTTTCTTTGAGATTGATGATTTCAATTTTTATTTTCTGCACCGGCCTCATGATTTTCTCGAAATCGCCGACGATTTTGGCGATAACCAGGGCGAGTCCCTCTCCGGTTGTCTTTTTCGGCGGGTAAAAAGCCGCGTTGGTCGCGCTCAGAAACTCGCGGGCGGCCATTTTGGGGTAATCGTTCCATTTTTCTTTAATGAGTTTCTGGGCGTTCTTGAACTCGGCATAAATCTTGAGCCGCACTTCAAAAAGCCGAACATCTTCTTCGTCTTCCTCGCTTAAGGCAAGCGAGGGCAAAAGATTTTTGGATTTTATGAGAACGAGTTTGGAAGCGACGACCAAAAAATCGGCAATGACGGTAGGATTTGCTCGCCCGTCCTCCCGCCCCTCCGGGGCGCCCGCTTCGCTCTCGCGAAGGCGAGGCGAGAGGCTCGCCCTTGATTCCTCGAGGGCGGCAAGCTTATTTATATAACTTAAAAAATCGGCCGTCACTTCCGCCAAGCTGACTTCCGAAATTTCCAATTTTTTCTCCAAAACGAGTTCCAGGAGCTTGTCGAGCGGCCCCTGGTATTTTTCAAGCGTCAATTCGTACATGTGCCAAATTTGTCTGAAACGAAGTGAAGCTACAAATTTGAGCATCCCGCCGGAGGCGGGACTACCTTAGCGCTTCTTGTTATAATACTACCACTATGACCTTAAAACTTAAACCCGCTCTCGTTCTGATGGCTGCCCTCACGCTTGTTCTCCTCAACCGTGGCGGATGACCATTACGTCGCCGTCTTCCACCACATATTCCTTCCCCTCGAGACGCAGCCACCCCTTTTGCTTGGCGGCGTTCCAAGCGTCTTGCCCTGAGCTTGCCGAACGGGCGGCGGCGACAAGTTTTTCGTATTTCACCACCTCCGCCCGGATGAAATTTTTCTCGAAATCGGAATGAATCGTCCCGGCCGCCTGGGGCGCCTTCGTTCCTTTTTCGATTGTCCAAGCCCGTGTCTCATCTTCGCCGGTCGTAAAAAAACTCATCAGGTTCAAAATCTCGTAGGTCTTGCGAATGAGCTCCGGCACTTCCTTTACCAAATCCAAATCGGCCACGATGTAATCGGCGTTGATTTCCTTGATTTCGGTGATGAGCTCGGCCGGCACGTCGTCTTCGCTGCCGTTTAAAAGAAAAAGCTGGGGCTTGGCCGTCAAAAGATTCAGTTCCTTGAACAATTTTTTATGCAAATCGAAAACGCCGCTTAAGTTCACGAGAAACTTTTCCTCTTCAAGCCAGGTTTTTATTTCCTTCAAGGCATCGCGCAAATCGACGAATTCTTTTTTGCCGTTTCGGGCATCGGATTCGGCTTTGTCCAAGCGGCGTTCCATCGTTTCCATATCCTTTAAAATAAGTTCGGTTTTCACGGTCGCAAAATCCCGGAGCGGGTTCACGCTTCCCTCGACGTGAATGATGTCGCCTTTTTTGAAACAGCGGATGAGTTGCAAGACGGCATTCACCTCCTTGATATGGGACAAAAACTGGTTGCCCAAGCCCTCGCCTTTGTGAGCGCCCTTCACCAGACCGGCGATGTCGTAAAACTCGACGACGGCCGGGATGGTTTTCTTGGAATTACTCAATTCGGTGAGCTTTTGAAGACGCGGGTCGGGCACCGGCACCACCCCGATATTGGGGTCAATGGTGGCGAAAGGATAATTCGCGATATTCACTTCCTGCCGGGTCAGAATTTTGAAAAGCGTTGATTTGCCGACATTGGGCAGGCCGACTATGCCAATAGACAATTTCATGTTCTAAAGTTTAACCAATAATAAAAAGAAAAGGAAACCGTTCGTCACGGCTTCCTTTCCTCCCGCTCTGCAGGAGAGTGCTAAAGGAGAGCGCGCGGATTGTCCGCGTCTCCTCCGTTCACCCCGCTTCTCACCATCGGAGAGTCCGTGGTGACGTGGCTCACCGGATCGCCCGGGTTGAGAGTCCGCCACTCGCCGATCTCGGCGCTGAGTCGATCGCCTACCAGGCCATCGACTGAAGACCGGCCCGGCTTCCCGCTTTCTTCCGAAAACCGCACTTTCCGCTCCATAACGCCTCCTTGGCGTGGGGGGTTGGGTATGTGAAGAACTTCCAGAGACCGACCGTGGCCTCAAAATCAATCACTTTTCCGAAAACGACCGATTTTGAAACCGCGGAACTTAAAACCTCCCTTTTGGGGAGGTTTTTTGATTCATTCGTTGGCTTAATATTTACTATCTTTGCACCATAAAACCTCCCCAACTTGGGCTGATAATGAGGACCAACAAAATGGAAAAGATACCGAGCAAAATAGAAATATTCATGATTATTAAAACTTTAGCAGTTAATTAGTTTTCGTCAAGACGGTTGTGGATAATATAGAAACGGTAGTGTTTTTTTGACCACACTGGACCGGCGTAAGCAACGCCAATGCGCGGAGAACTTTTAATTTTTAGTTTTCCCGCTCCGAACTGCTTTCGGAGCGAGGCTCGCTCCTTGTCTGAAGGAGCGGCAATCCACAAATGCGCCACCCGGCTGGCGCGTTTTCCGTTTAATTTCCCGTCGATTTTCATGAACTTTGTCACCCTCCCCGGCCCGTTGATCCGCGTTCGTTGTTTAGAGTTTAGAGTTTCGAGTTTAGAGTTTACTAATTCGCAGCTGCGAATTAGTATGGCCGCCGGATATCCTTCTTTTCCCGTCACGATGTTGAGCATCCAATGCATTCCGTAGGTAAAGTAAACATACCAATATCCGGCCGGCCCGAACATAACGCTGTTTCTTTTCGTCTTGCCGCGGTGGGCATGCGAAGCCCTGTCTTCAAACCCGTCATACGCCTCCACTTCGGTAATCACTGCCCGAACGATTTTACGGCCCCGTCGGCGGCACAAATACTTTCCAAGTAAATCTCTTGCCACTGTTACTGTCGCCCGCTCAAAAAACTTTTGAGGTAAAATCTTTCCCATTTAACTGAAAATGCATTAAAAATCCAGGTGGTATACTTAAGTATACCACCCTATATCTTTACAGCAATTTTTGAACCTCTTTAATAATTTCCTCGGGAATCGGGTCACGCTCGGGAGATTTCCCCGGATACCGCCAGGTCGTAATGATTTTTATGCGCGGCTGTTTAGAAATTAGAAATTTAGAATTAGAAATTCCTCGTCGGCTTTTGCCGACGAGTTTGTACATCACCCAAATTTCCTGGTAGCGCTTGGTTTCGGCCGGAGTCATCACCGCGACCGTTTGCGGCACTATCCCCTCCTCGGTCCGCTTCGGATAACGAATGATGCGCTTGATGCGGCTCTCGGAGATACCGTACTGGAGCATTTTCGCAAAAACATGAGAAGTCCAGGAATACCGCTCATCGTCTTTGGGTAAACTAAATTTCATAGAAATTAATTTACGATTATCAATTTACAATTTTCAATCCCGTGTTTGTAACATTGAATCATTGAAAATTCAATGAAAATTGAAAATTAGAAA
>CAZUMB010000015.1:0-11168 GCA_964621575.1 uncultured Candidatus Saccharibacteria bacterium | reverse complement strand
GAAAAAAGCTTTTGGTCTGTGTTTTAGGTTCTAAAAATCACTTTAAAGATGCCGAAAGAGATTGGTATTCTGCAGGACGACGTTGTAGAGGATGGGGCAACAATCCAGGAAAATGCAGAAAGGAAAGCCAACCAAATCGCCAAAAAAACAGCACTGCCGGTTCTTGCCGACGACAGCGGGTTTTTCATAAATGGCGCCGAAATAGATCCGGTTGCAGTCAAAAGGAACGCGTTGGCCGGCACCGACGAAAAAACCTTAACAATTGAAGAAATAGCCGAGCTGATGCAGAAATATTATAAAAATATTGCCTCGTCTTACGGCGGTAAGGTAGAAGCCGAATGGCGCAATGCTTTATGTTTTGTAAGGCCGGATAAAAGAACGGTTTGTGCCGAGGCAATTCGTCCGGTCATTTTAACAGACGAGTCGCATGGCAAAGTTGACCCTTATTTGCCGTTGCGCGGCTTATATATTTCCAAAGCAACCGGTAAATATGTTCTCGAACAAACTGAGGCTGAAGAAATACAGGAATTGCAGCCAATTGTAGACGGTGTTAAGAGAATTTTTAACCCCCCAATAAAGGTTTTTACAACCCGACCAGATACCTTATTCGGTGCGACGTACGTGGTTTTATCCCCGGAACACGAGTTGTTACCGGACATCAAGAATCAAGTATCAAACTGGCCAGAGATTGAGAAATATATTAAAAAAGCGAGAAGCAGACCCGAATCGGAACGGATTGCCGAGGGTAAGGAAAAAACCGGCGTCGAGCTTAAAGGCATTAAAGCGAGAAATCCCGTTAACAAAGAAGAAATCCCGATTTTCGTTGCGGACTACGTTTTGTCTTCTTACGGCACGGGTGCGATTATGGCCGTGCCGGCTCATGATGAGCGTGACTTCGAATTTGCCAAAAAGTTCCGACTGCCGATTATGAAAGTTGTTGAACCGCCCCGGATTGTTCCGGAACCGGTGCCCGGTCAGGCGGTTCCCGACGCCAAAGTCGTTTCCGTTTGCTGGACGGGAGAAGGGGAGCTGGTCAATTCCGGTAAGTTCGACGGCATGAATTCGGAAGAAGCGAGAGCGGCGATTACGAAATTCGCGGGCGGCAAGTCCGAGACCCGCTATCGCCTCCGCGACTGGCTCATTTCCCGCCAGCGCTATTGGGGGGTGCCAATCCCGATGATTTTCTGTGATAAGTGTTCGTGGCAGTCGGTGCCGGAGGAGGATTTGCCGGTCAAGCTCCCCTTCGTCAAAGATTTCAAGCCGAAAGGCAAGGACAAGTCGCCGCTGGCGCTCGTTCCCGAGTTTTACGAAACGAAGTGCCCCAAATGCGGCGGCAAGGCCCGGCGGGAAACGGACGTTTCCGACACCTTTTTGGACTCGGCCTGGTATTACATAAGATATCCGTCGGTAAAAGCAGAGCAAGACAGTTTAGAAATTAGAAATTCTCCGCCGAAGGCGGATGCGCCTCAGGCGCAGAAATTAGAAATTCCGTGGAATCGCGAGATTACACGGCGGTGGCTGCCGGTCAATCTTTATACCGGCGGAGCGGAACATTCGGTTCTCCACCTCCTCTACGTTCGCTTTCTCTCGCTTGCCCTCCACGACGAAAAACTTTTGGAGTTTGGAGAATCCTCCGCCCCGAAGGGCGAGCCCTTTCCGAAATTCCGCGCTCACGGTCTTCTTATTAAAGAGGGAGCGAAGATGTCGAAGTCGAAGGGCAACATCGTCAATCCCGACGAATACATCAAAAAATTCGGCGCCGACACTCTGCGGATGTACCTGATGTTCCTCGCGCCTTTCGAGCAGGGCGGCGATTTCCGGGATTCCGGAATTTTGGGCATCAGCCGGTTCTTGGAGAGAGTTTGGAAGTTGCATTATAACGCGAATCTGCGAATGAATGCGAATGCCGCGAATGACATTAATTCGGAGCGTCTGCTACATAAAACCGTAAAAAAAGTAACCGAAGATATCGAGTCGTTTCATTACAACACGGCAATCAGCGCTCTTATGATTCTTTTAAATTCTTTCGAAGAGCGGGAAGCGGGTAAAAAAGAATATGAAATTTTCTTAAAACTCCTTGCTCCCTTCGCACCGCACATAACCGAAGAGCTTTGGGGAAAACTGGGCAATAAAAACTCAATCCACATTGAAAAATGGCCGGAATACGACCCCCGCCTTGTTGAGGAAAAAACGTTCGAACTCATCATCCAGATAAACGGCAAGACCAAAGCAACGGTATCGGCTCAGAGAGGTTTGAGCCGAAGCGAAGCGGAAAAAACAGCCCTTGGCATAGCGAAAATAAGCAAGGTTTTAAGCGGCAGTAAACCAAAGAAAGTCATTTTCGTGCCCGACCGCCTTATCAACTTCGTCGTTTGAATGGTAGGATTATAGTGAAATGCGCGTTTTCGGCTTAATTCTCGTTGGATTAATTATCATCGTTCTCGTTTACTCGGCGGTCCGTTGGCTGGCCAGCGAGATAAGCTTTGAAGGTTTTTGGTTGAGGCAGGAGCGCACCTCAACTTCGACGGAGAGTGTACCAACCGAAAAGACAAGAGGCACGAGCCAAAAGACCGAAAAACGGGTGATAGATATCCCTCTCGGTTTTCTGGCTTCCGAGCTCTCGCCCGACTTCGGCAAGGTTGAAATTTCGTCGCTTCGGCGTCCCTCGAGTTCGGGAACAGGCGGCGGTTTTACTCTCCGGACCACTTCCGCCCTAGACGATTTTTTGGACATTACCAATTGGAAAATAAGGTCAAATAACAAAAGAGAAATCGCGATAAGGGGCGGCAATTCCTTTCTGCCGCCGGTAAATCTTGTTCAAATAATTCTTCGTCCGCGGACTTCAGTCATCTTTTACGCTGGCGTGAATTCCGTCGTCAAAAACATCGAGCTCAACAAATGTACCGGCTATCTCAACAATATTTACACTCTGAATCCCAAATTGCCGAACAATTGTCCGCCGATGGACCGGAGCGCGGTCATCACCTTCTCCGGTGACTGCCAGGACTTTATTCGGTCGTTCTCAACCTGCGAGCAGCCGACTGCCGCAGAAATTAACAAATTTTCCGGGGCGGACAATCTCGCCTGCCGCGCGTTTTTGGAAAACTTCAACTACGGCAGCTGCTTTAATGATCACTCCAAAGATTCCGATTTTTATTCCTACGGCTGGCGCGTTTGGATGAGCGAGCAATTGCCTTTTGACATAAAACACGACCGCCTTCTCCTTTTCGACGAAAACAATTTACTCGTTGACGAATATATCTACTAACTTCTAGATTTTTATTTCCTTTCGGCGAGCACCGCTACGGTTTCTTCTTCTCTTCCGTTTCTCAGAACTTTGAGTTTTATCTTGTTGCCGACCTCGCAGTTTTCGAGGTAGTCCTGAATATTTTTCTCGGTCGTGATTTTCTCGCCGTTCCATTCGAGGATGACGTCGTTCTCTTTCAAGCCGGCTTTGTCCGCCGGGCTTCCCTCGACGATGGCCTGATCGAGGATGTGCTCTTTAGCGACGAGCGCGCCATAGGCGACGGTGAGTTTAAGTTTTTCCCGCAAATCTTCGTTCAGGGTGAGGTAGCGGAGACCGAGGAAAGGCCGCCGGATTTTTCCGTGACGCTTGAGGTCGGCGAGGTCGCGCTCGGCCGCCTTGATCGGAATGGCGAAACCGATGTTTTGGGCGCCGAAAACCACGGCGGCGTTTATGCCGATGACCCGCCCGAAAATATCGGTTAGGGGGCCGCCGGAGTTTCCCGGATTTATGGCCGCGTCGGTTTGAATCAACCCCCGCATTTCCTGAACCGGTGAGGTCGGGTCGGTTTTGGCGCTTATCGAGCGGGAAAGCCCCGAGATTATTCCGGTTGAGACGGTATTTTGAAAAATGCCGAGAACGTTGCCGAAAGCAATAACCGTCTGGCCGAGTTCCAGATTGTTTGAGTCGCCGAGTTCGACGGTCGGCAGGCTGCCGTCCGGCGAATCGATTTTCAAAATTGCGACGTCATCCAGGGGATCGCGGGCAAGCACTCGGGCATTCAACTTTTCTCCCGAACTCAAAATTACTATGTACTCGGCGCGGGGTTCGGCAATAACGTGTTTGTTGGTAAGGATTATTCCTTTTTTGTCGACGATGGAGCCGGAGCCGCCGCCGACCTGGACCATGCCCCGGGCGTCAATTTTGTCGGGCGGTATCTGGAAACGCGGGTCGCTGAAAGCCGGGTCGAGTTCCGGCAGTTCCTTTTTCAAATCCTCCAGTTTTTTGGAGATTACGACTGAAACAACCGCCGGCATCACCTTTTTGATGGTTTTGATTATTTGCCGCTCAGCCGAGCGAGCCTCGCCCTCGGCGGGCGATTTTTCTTTCATCACCCTTTTATATTAACATAAGAAGGCGAACCTTATGAGGCGTTTTTTTGAAATCATCCCCGGCGCTCTTACCTGGATTACCTTTATCCTTATTTTTTGGCTTTCATTCGAGGCGCCGGTTTTCGTTTCGGTCTTTTTCATTCTTTACTCTCTTTTCTGGCTGATTCGCATCGTCTACCTTCATTTTCATCTCCGGTATTCTTTTGCGAGAGCCAGAGAAAATCTGAAAATAAACTGGCTCGACAAAACGGAGAAAATCGAAGGGTGGCGGGACATTTACCATTTGGTTGTTTTGCCGATGTACGAAGAGCCCCTTCCCGTCGTGAGGGAAACCTTTCTTACTCTCAAGAACTCGAATTATCCCAAGGATAGAATCATCGTCGTTTTGGGAACCGAGGCGCGGGCCGGCGGGGAAGCGGTGAGAACCGCGGCGGCAATAGAGCGGGAGTTCGGTAAAGATTTTTTCCGTTTTCTCGTCACGAGCCATCCGGCAAATCTCCCGGGCGAGATACCGGGCAAGGGTTCGAACGAGACCTGGATGGTAAAAAACGCCAAAAAAGAGATAATCGATCCGCTTGGCTTAAAGTACGAAGACGTGATTGTTTCGGTCCTCGACGTCGATACCCAGATACCGCCGGAATATTTCGGCCGGCTCGCCTATGTTTTTTTGACCTGCGAAGACCCCCAACACTCGAGTTATCAGCCCATTCCGCTTTTCACCAACAACATTTATGACGCCCCGCCCTTTTCGAAAGTCATGTCCTTCTTCCCGACTTTTTGGCAAATGATGCAGCAGTCGCGCCAGGAACAGCTCTCGACTTTCACTTCCCAGGCGATGCCTTTCAAGGCCTTGGTTGAGGTCGGCTTATGGGACACGCAGTACGTTTCCGAGGACTCGCTGATTTTCTGGAAATTTTATCTTCACTACGACGGCCGGTGGCGGACCGAGCCGCTTTACTTCCCGGTCTCGATGGATGCGACCCACGCCCCTACTTTCTGGGGAACGGTCGGCAATCTTTACCGCCAGCAGCGGCGCTGGGCTTGGGGCTCGGAAAACATTCCCTACATGCTCACCGGTTTCGTGAAGAACAAAAAAATTCCCTTCCGCAAAAAGGCCTTTTGGACCTTCATTTTCGTGGAGGGCTTTCATTCCTGGGGGACGGCGCCTTTCATTCTTTTCGCTCTCGGCTGGCTGCCGGTTATTTTGGGAAACTACGAATTCGGTCTCACTCTCGTCTCCTACAACGTGAGGCAGATTGTCGGACTAATTCTCAACTTTTCCGTCTTGGGCCTTTTTGCTTCGGCGGTTTTGAGCGTCGTTCTTTTGCCGCCGAAGCCGGGCTGGTTCCGGAAGAAGCATTATGTTTTTTATTTTCTTTACTGGGCGCTCGCGCCGATTCTCATAATCGTCTTTAGCGCCGTTCCGGCGGTTGAAGCCCAGACCCGCCTCATGCTCGGCGGCCGGTTCAAGCTCGGTTTCTGGCCGACCCCGAAGAGCCGATAGAGTGATTTTAAGCTGGGAGAGCTTCCCCCGCCGGTTTTCTTATTAACCGGCGAATAATGTAAATGGCGATGATGAGGATGAAGAGAACGAGAAGGAGAAAGGGCAAGTTTCCCGGCAGAAAACCGAAGATTGAGGCGACAAAGGAACCAATGCCGGCTCTGACAACATTGATGACGAAAGCGTTTACGCCGCGCTGATTATTGTCAAGAAGGTCGGTATAAACGAGGAGGGCGTTCGTGGTAACTGAAGTTTCTTCGGTGAATTCGCCGCTGACATTCGCTCGAAAAGTCGCTTCGCCGATCTCTTTCGCCCGAAGGTCGGGCAAATTCAGTCGGAGGATATTGTCTTCTTTTGAAAAGTTGAAGTCCGAACTCTTGAACTCCATGCCGTTCGGCAGAACAACCGTGAGGAGCAGATTTTTAACTTCCGATTCACCCTCGTTTTTGTAGCTTATGGTGTAATCAATGTTTTCACCGGGGCTCACTTTTTCATCTTCGTTCGTAATGGAGAGAATGACGTGCTGGGTGTTGATTAAGACAATTACGATGTTGGAAGTTCTTGTCCGGCCGGAGACGATCGCCTCGGCCTCGTTTTCAGCAACTACGTTATTCGGCAGTTCTTTCGCCCGGGCATTTATGCTCATAGTTTTCTTCTCGCCGCTCTTGAGATTGTCAAGCCGCCAGCTCACCTTATGGCTTGCTTCATTCCAGGTGCCGCCGTCGGTGGCGTTTTCGAAGTCAAGAAAGGATGAGAGTTCGTCGGTGACGGTTACGTTGTCCGCTTCGGCGCCGCCGGTATTCGTTACCGTAATGTTGAAGCGAACGGTGTTGCCGGCCGCAGCGGCGACTGAGGTCTTCGTGCCGTTCGGGAAAGAAAGATTTTCAACCTCCTTTCTCAAAGAGAGGCTTGTCGTTATCCCCGAGGGTACTGCCGCCGGAGGTTGGTAAACCGTACCGCCCGAAGCTCGGAAACTCAAGACAACTCCCCGGCCGGTGCCGTAGGCGTTTTGGGCGACTGCCCGGAAGTAGTAAGTCGCGCCCGGTACAAGACCGGTCAAGTTCGCGGTGAAAGGCGAAGAAGCGGCGTAGCCGATCGAAGCCAACGAAGTTTGGTTGCCGAGTGAAGAAACGTTCGTTCCCCATTCGAACCAAACGTTCGTCGAAACGTTGCTGCCGTTCAAAGCAAGGCCGTTCAGTTGAGCGCTTGTCGTGTAGATGTTGGTGGCGCTATTTGTGAGCGCAAGCGGCTGCTGGCTCGTTGAGTCGCCGTAGTAGGTGCCGCCGGAGCCGGTCGAGAAAGAGAGATAACTGCCGTAAGTGGTACCGTAAGAATTTCTCGCCACTGCTCTGACGAAATAGTTGGTGTTCGCCGAGAGGCCGCTCACGTACTGGCTGAAGTTTGAAGAACCGCTGCCGTGGTAGACTTGGCTTGTTGAGAGGATACCGGTGCCGACAGCGTAATACTCAAACCAGCGATAAGTATTGGAGTAACCGTTCGGATTGACGTAGCCGTTGAAAGTTACCGAGTTTTGGCCGACGCTAGTCGGACTGTAGGTGATGACGGTCGGCATCTGGTCGTAGTCGTCGTAAGGGTCGGAATAATAATCTTCCGTTCGGAAAGAGCGGATATTGCCGTAATCCATTCCGGCTGAGTTTTCGGCAGCCGCTCTGAAGTAATAAGTTGTGTTTGAGGAGAGTCCCGAAATGACGTCGTCGAAATTGGAAGCCGAAGAACCTTGGCTTCTCCGACTGGTCGAGTGATAGAAGCTGCCGGAGTTCGTACCCCATTCAAACCACCGATAGGTGCCCGAAGTGCCGTGCGGGTCAACATAGCCGTTTAAGGTAGCCGAATCGCTGTCGATGTAGGAGGCGTTTGAGGTGGAAACGCTGGGGATACTCCCGTCGTCTTCGAAAGACCCGGTTCGGAAGGATCGAACACTGCCGTAATCGGTGCCGGCTGAGTTTTCGGCCGCTACCCGGAAGTAATATGTCGTGTCGGTCGAAAGATTTGAAATTGTTTCACTCACGTTCGTTGCCGATGAACCCAAATTAAATCGGTTGGTTGAACGGCTCAAGTTGCTCGAACTTGTGCCCCACTCAAACCAATAAGTCGTATCCGTCGAGTCGTTGGGGTCGACATAGCCGTTTAACCTTGCCGAGTCCTCGTAAATGTTGGTCGCGCTCGAAGTGGTGACGTCAGGCGCATCGGCCGTCTGGCCGGTTTCCGTTCGGAATGATCTTGTACTGCCGTAGTCAACGCCACCCGAGTTCTCGCCGACTGCCCGGAAATAATAGGTTGTGTTCGCCGAAAGGCCGGAGATTGACTCGCTGAAAGCGCCGTCGTAGCTCTGGCTGATTCGGCTGGTTGAACGGTTGAGATTCCCGGAGTTTGTACCCCACTCAAACCACCGGTTTGTGTCCGATGAGCCATTCGTGTAAAGATAACCGCCGAGCGTTGCGGAATTTCCATTTATATTTGACGCGGCTGAAGTGCTCACCGAAGGTCTGTTTGTGGTCGGCTGTGAGCCCGTCCGAAAAGACAGAACGCTGCCCTGGACAGTTCCGGCCGAGTTTTCGGCTACTGCTCTAAAGTAATAAGTCGTATTTGATGAAAGCCCGCTGATTGTTTCATTGAAACTGGAAGCCGAAGAGCCCTGATTTATCCGGCTGGTGGAATAGTTAAGATTGCTCGAGTTTGTGCCCCATTCAAACCACCGGCTGGTGTCGGTCGTGCCGTTCGGATTGACGTAGCCGTTCAGAGTGGCCGAGTTTTGGCCGATGTTCGAGGCATTTGAAGTAGAAACGCTCGGTTGATTTTGAACCGAAGCGGAGTCGGTTCGGAAAGACCGGATACTGCCGTAGCTTGTTCCGGCCGAATTCTGGGCCACTGCCCGGAAATAATAAGTCGTGCCGGCTTCAAGCCCGGTAATTGTTTCTTCGAAACTGCCGTTCGAGATTTGGCCTATCCGGTTGGTCGGGGTAAGGTTTATTGAATTCAGACCCCACTCAAACCAGTGCTCCGTATCCGTCGTGTCATTCGGGTAGAGGTAGCCGTTCAAAGTGGCGGAACTCTCGTCGATATCGGTGGCGGAATAAGTGCTGACCGACGGCTTGACCGAAGTTTGCGTTTCCGTCCGGAAAGAAAGGATACTGCCCTGCACCGTTCCCGCGGAGTTTTGGGCGACTGCCCGGAAATAATAGGTTGTGCCGGCCGAAAGACCCGAAATTGTCCCGCTGAAACTGGAAGCCGAAGAGCCCTGATTGTTGTGATTGGTTGAAAAATTAAGGTTTCCGGAACTCGTGCCCCATTCAAACCACCGGCTGGTGTCGGTCGTGCCGTTCGGATTGACGTAGCCGTTCAGAGTGGCCGAGTTTTGGCCGATGTTCGTCGCGGAGTTCGTGGTAACGGACGGCTGGGACTGTTGAGGTGGGACATAAGCTTTTGAAATTTGGAATTGCAGAACTACGCTTCCCTGTTGTTCCCATCCGGGACCGGTAATATTCCCGATATTCAAGCCGCTACCGAAAATTTCCGAGCCGTCCTGGCCGTTTGGCAAACTGTATTCGGAAAGTTGGTGATTCGGGAACCACTTTACGGAACCGGGGATATAGGTAAGGGTTTCGTTGGAAGAAACTACTACGGTTGCCGCTCCGGTTACAGTCGGGGCATTACTCGCGCCCACACTTCCCGTGATTGTGAAAAGATTGCTTGTACCGGACGGGCGGTTGACTCTGATAATTGTATTTTCCGCCGTGACGCTTGTAGTGTTGTGGTAATAAATGGCGACGCCGATAATCTGGCCCGGTTCGGCTGCGGTATAAGTTGACCAGTTTGTAGTCGAATTCGGGTAGAGAGTATAATTTGCGGCTCTTACCGTCGGATAGTCGGCGGAGTTGTTATTAAAACTCGCCGAAGCGGCAAAACCAAAATTTGGGAACAAAAGAGCTGCTCCCAATAAAAACGCGCCGATTTTTATCGAAACCCTTTTTATGTTTTTCATATTTTTGTTTTTCGTTTTCATGTTGTTTTACGTTTTTGGCTGGGGGCGGGCGAGGTCGGAGTGACCTTGCCCGCGCCCCTTGCCGTTGCTACCACCCGATGGGGATTCTGAAGCTCCTATTGGGAGGGTTGACGAGTCCTCCGGGTGCGGGGAGTGGTTTATCCGCATCTCCCCTTCCTCGGGCCGCGAAGTAGTAGATCGCGCCCGCTACCGCTGCTCCGATGCCGGCAGTGATGAAAGCCGGCTTTTTCCAGCCACCGCCCTTTTTCGGGGCGATGGCCTCGGCGAGGGCTTCCTCCGCCTGCCGTGTCGGCGAGGTAGAGGTGTCAGCCGAGACGAAGTACATCGTCTGGTTGACGTACACCGGTATCGCCGATGCCGGCGTGGTCTGTGACGACAGGCCGTACCAGACGACGTTGCCGCACCTCGCCGACAGGACGAACCTGTTGAGGTTGCGGTCGAAGAAGCACGGTTCGTCACTGCCGAACCGTCGCCGGAAGTCCCAATCCAGCTTCCCCTTGAGAATCCGGGAGAGCTGGTGTTCGCCCCGCGGGCAGGGCCGTATCTCCAAGTTGCGGAGGTAGGCGACGAGTCCCGAGACGTCCTCGACGTGCGCATCCGGCAGCGATTGCTGGATGGCGGCGAGGATTTGCTCCGGTGTGGCGACGAGGCGGGTGTCGTCACGGTCATCGATAGCTTCCGCTACCTCGGCCGGCGACATCGCCTTCCGCCACATGGGGAAGGCTTGCGCGGAGGCGTGCTCCGCGAATCCGGCGGTGACCGCGAGGGCCACCAACAGCGTGAATCTCTTCACGGGAACACCCCCTTCGTATGTATGAAAGTGTGGACTCAAGAAGCGGACGCTTCTCGAGTTGCTGGTTTGGATTATATAACACCCCACTTTAAGTGTCAAGTCCTAAAAAATCCTTACTTCCGGTCGCTTTTTCGAGCCCAAATTTCGCTAAAAATACAAAAAGACACTTTGGAAGGTGTCTTTTTGTATCCTTGCGGTACCTTTTGGACGAAATCCGAACCTATTTTGAGCGAAACTGACGCTCCGCCCCGCCGCCGTGCCGCCAAGCGGCACCGCCTCGCAGAAAAACACACTTTGCAATTTTCCTAATTTTGCGCGCCCCGTATTTCTTCTTCTAAAAGGAAAAGTGCGTTTTTCTGCTCGGCTCTGTTCTGACGAACAGGGCGGCTGGGCTACGCTTCGGCTCGGACGGCTCGGCATTCCCCCCCCAACCCCCTCCTGCCGAGCCGTCCTCGCGTTGGGGTTCTGTTTGGCGAAAATATAAAAGTTCTAAT
>CAZUMB010000014.1:0-11557 GCA_964621575.1 uncultured Candidatus Saccharibacteria bacterium | reverse complement strand
GGCTTTATGGCCGTATCGAAGACGGCAAGGTGTTCTTCGCGAACGTGGGGGGCTCCTTCAACCGTGCCGTGGTCCTTGATCCAGTCGGAAATTTCACTCACTTCCTCCGGCGCGTAGCCCAGATTGAGGAAAGCCCGGGGTACGGCATCGTTTACGATTTTCATCCAGCCGCCGCCGACCAACTGCTTCATTTTGACGAGCGAGAAATCCGGTTCGATGCCGGTTGTCGCACAATCCATCATGAAAGCGATGGTGCCGGTCGGGGCAATCACCGTAACCTGGGAATTGCGGAAACCGTTTTCCCGGCCGAGAGCAAGAGCTTCTTCCCAGACATTTCTCGCCTCGGTCATCAAGTCCTTGTCATCGAGGTAAGAATCGTTTATGGCGAGAGCCGCATCGCGGTGTTTCTTGATAACCCGGAGCGTCGGCTCGCGGTTCGCTTCATACCCTTCAAAAGGCCCGATTTTGCCGGAAATTTCGGCCGAGAAGCGATAGGCCTCGCCGCCTATCAGAGACGATATCGCCCCGGCCCAGGCCCGGGCTTCCTCGGAATCGTAGCCAAAACCCTTGGTCATAATAAGGGCGCCGAGATTGGCAAAACCCAAACCCAATTCCCTGAATTTACGGGCGTTTTGGGCGATTTTCTCGGTCGGGTAGCTCGAACCGCCGACGATGATTTCCTGGGCGAGAATGAAAACGCGGACGGCCTGCTTGAAATCGCGGGTATTGAAAGTGCCGTCGGCATTCAGAAATTTCAAAAGGTTGATGGAGGCAAGATTGCAGGCGGAATCATCCAAGTGCATGTACTCGCTGCAGGGATTGGAAGCGTTAATCCGGCCGGAGTTCGGGCAGGTGTGCCAGTCGTTGATGGTCGTATCAAACTGGACTCCCGGGTCGCCGGATTCCCAGGCGGCTTTGGCGATTTCCGAAAGATACTCGCGGGCCTTGCGGGTTTCGGCGACTTCGCCCGAGAGCCGAAAACGGGTTTGCCAGTCGCCGTCCAATTCGGCCGCTCTCATGAAGTCGTCGGTGATGCGGACGGAGTTATTGGCGTTCTGAAACTGAATAGAATTCCAGGCCTCGTTGTTCAAATCGCTCATGTTGTAGCCGGCTTCCATAAGCGCCATTATTTTTTTCTCCTCTTCGGCTTTGCAGCGGATGAATTCCATGACGTCGGGGTGGTCGATATCCATCACCACCATCTTGGCGGCCCGGCGGGTGGTACCACCGGACTTAATCATGCCGGCGACGGCGTCGGCCCCGCGCATGAAAGCAACCGGTCCGGAAGAGTGACCGCCGCCGGATAAATGTTCGTGCGACGAACGGAGCGAGGAGACGTTGATGCCCGCTCCGGAACCGCCTTTGAAAATTATTCCTTCGGTTTTAATCCAGTCGAGAATGGAATGCATGTCGTCTTCAACGGAAAGAATAAAACAGGCGCTGCACTGCGGATTTTCTTTCGCGCCGACGTTAAACCAAACCGGCGAGTTGAACGACGCCATTTGATTGACAAGGAGGTAAGTCAGTTCGTCCTCGAAGATTTGAGCTTGAGCGGCGGTTTCGAAGTAACCGAATTTCTCCCCCCAGCCGCGAATGGTTTTTACCACCCGGCCGATCACTTGTTTCACGCTCCATTCGCGCCCGGGGTACCCCAGTTTTCCGCGGAAGTATTTGGAAGCGGTGATGTTTACCGCGTTTTCCGACCAAAAATCGGGAAGCTCGACGCCTTTCTGCTCGAACTTGCCGACTTTGGCGTCGCGCTTCACCCAATTTATCTCGTCAAAAGGATGAACGTCTTTTTTTGTAAAAAACCTCTTGAGTTTTCCGCCCGAGGAACTCTCGGTTTTTTTGGAAAGATTGATTGTCCGGTTTTTTGCTTCGGCCATGTTGAAAAAATTTTCGGCTGACATTCATCATTATGGAGGGGGTGGGGGGAAGACGGCAAGTGTTGATAACTCCCCAAAATGACATAACTTGACAGCGTTGTCTATTTTTTACTCCGGTCAGAGGGAAAGCTCATCCTTCATCTTCTCAAAAGTGACGTCACCTATGCCTTTGACGTTTTTTAGGTCGTCGAGCTGCCGGAAAGGACCGTTCGCTTCCCTGTATTCCACGATTCGGCCGGCAATAACCGGTCCCACGCCGGTAATTTTCTGGAGTTCTTCGAAACCGGCGGTGTTTATGCTGATTTTGGACATCGTTTTATCGTCTCCTATTGGACTTATTGGTCCTATAGGACTTATCGGCTTCGCAGAATTTTCGCCGCCCGGAGTGCCGCCCGCAACGCTTGCGGTATACCACGAAAAATCGGCGGCCGAGCGCTCCATCGTGAATTTGTTTTTGTTGTCGCCGGCCGGCCAGTCGGGAGCGGCAAGCGCTTCGTCAATCAAACTGCACTCTCTGTTGAAAAGGCGCAGGCCTTCTTCGCTGTTTCGCAGGTTGCCGGCGAAGTCATCGCCGCGGCGGAGAACCAAAAATCCGCCCGGAATAATTTCTTTTTCGGTAAAAACTATTTTTATCTGCCCATCCTTGTCCAAAAGCCGCCAGCCGGAAATATCAACCGGCGAAGCCGATATGTTTTTAAGCTCGACCCATTCGTTGGAGAAACTTTCCGCATCCCCCATCCAGGCAACTTCGTTTAGGACGATAGGTCCTATAGGACTAATAAGTCCCACCCGCTTCGCCGGCGAAGCGAGGCGAGTAGGATTTTCCGACGAACCGGCGAAAGAGCAAATTTTTGATTTTGGAATTTCTTCCGGCGATTCGATTGTTTTATTTTCCCGAACCGCCCCGCCGCCTCCGCCGCCCAGGGAAATCCGGGCGACCATTTTTTCTTCGGGTGAAAAAGTCCGGGTAATGACGTCCGAATTGCCGGCGATAAAAAATCCGACGGCGACGACGAGAGCCACGACGAGAACATACTTTATACCCGGCATGCTAAAAGTATATAATTTAAGTAATGCCAAGAAAACTGCTTTTCGTTCTCCTTTTCTCGACGGCGGTTGTAATGAGCGCCTACCTCGGCTTTGAGGAAATCCGGCGGGCCGAGGCCGACACCAACATCGATTCCGCCAACAGATACGCCTGGTCGGATATAAGCGAGTGGTGGGATTTTTATTACTACAATAACGTCGGAGTCGGCACCTCCACTCTTTCCGGTTACGCTTCCTCTTCAGTCGGCGAGATATCGCTCGACTGCGCGACAAGTCCCCTGGGCAACATCTGCGGCACATCCGATTATAAAGTTACCAACCCCGCGGGCGGCGGCAGTCTTTCCGGCTGCGCCTGGAACGATACCATCGGCTGGATAAGTTTTTGGTGCGGCGACGGCGACTGCGACGGAAGCGCCACCGAGGACGCCTCTTCGGTTTGCGTAAGCTCCAATTACCGGGTAACCATTGACGCGAACGGCCTTTTCAACGGTTATGCCTGGAACGACATCGACGGCTGGATAAGCTTCAACTGCGCCGACCCGGGCGTTTGCGCCTCTTCCGACTATAAGGTGGAAACGAGCTGGCGGGCCGGGGAACTAACCGGCACGCTGGAATCCTCGATTTTCGACACCGAGGTTTCGGGCGGCGCCACCCTAAACGGCATTCTCTGGCAGGGAGTCCAGCCGGCCGGCACCTGCGTCAAATTCCAAATCGCCGTCTCCGACAGCCCGAGCGGCCCCTGGAATTTCTGGGGACCGGACGCCGCCTGCGACGGCGAGGGCGACGCCAACCAGTACTTCGGCAGTTCCTGCCCGGGGCCGGACAGCGTCATCCAAATTTCCGGCTGTAACCGCGACTGGGTAAAAGACAAGCGCTACCTCCGCTACCGGGTAATTTTGGAATCCGACACGGCCCAGAGTTTGACGCCGCGGATCGACGACATTATTTTGAACTGGAGCCGCTGATGAAAATATACAACACCCTTTCGAGAAAAAAGGAAACACTTAGGCCCATCCGCAAAAATTACGTCGGCTTATACACCTGCGGCCCGACGGTATACGATTACGCCCACATCGGGAATTTGCGGACCTATATTTTCGAAGACATTCTCGAAAAAACGTTGAAATACAACGGCTATAAGGTTCGAAGAGTAATGAATGTCACGGACGTCGGGCATCTCACCGGCGACGCTGACGCGGGAAAAGACAAAATCGAAGAGAGTGCCAAAATTCAAAAGAAAACACCGAAACAAATAGCGAATCTATACACCCGCGCTTTCCTTAAAGACCTTAAAAGGCTGAACATCAAACGCCCGCCCGTTCTCGCGCCTGCAACTAAATACATAAAGGAGATGCAAGCCGTCATCAAAGAGCTTTTTAGGAAAGGTTACGCTTACGAAACACCGCAGGCGGTTTATTTCCCCGTCGCCAAGTTCAAAAGTTACGGAAAACTTTCAGGACAACCGCTCAAGGAAAAATTAACTGCCGCCCGCAAGGAAGTGGTAGCGGACCCGATGAAAAAAAGTCCGGCCGACTTCGCTTTATGGTTCAAGCTCACCGGCCGCTTCAAGAATCATCTCCAATACTGGCCCTCGCCGTGGGGCAAAGGTTTTCCCGGCTGGCATATCGAGTGCTCGGCAATATCCCGAAAATTTTTAGGACAACCCTTTGATATCCACGCCGGCGGAGTCGACCACATCGGCACCCATCACGAAAATGAAATCGCCCAATCGGAAGCGGCGTACGGAAAACCGCTCGCAAAAATTTGGATACACGGCGCGTTCCTCGTCATCGATAAAAAAAGAATGGGCAAATCCAAGAGTAACTTTATCACCCTCACCGAGCTGGAAAAGAGAAAACATAACCCGCTTGCCTACCGCTACTTCGTTTTGAATACCCATTACCGGAAGGGGTTAAATTTTTCTTGGAAAGGCCTGGAAGCGGCAACCGATTCTCTGAAAAAAATTTACCGAGCAACCGCCGCCTTAGCGACAAGACGGGAAGACCTAACCGGAAAAGCGACCCTTTCCAAAAAAGCCGAGCGATACAGGCAAATGTTCGGGCTTGCGATAAACGACGACCTAAACACACCGAGGGCGCTGGCGATCCTTCATACGGTAGCCGGCGCGGACGACATTCTTTCCTCCGAAAAAATGCTCCTCATTAGGAAATTCGACGAGGTTCTGGGTCTCGGCCTTGGTAAACCCGCCCCGAAGACGCCGGCGGCGGTAAGAAAAATGGTAAAAAAGCGGGAGTTATTGAGACGCAATAAACAGTTTATTCAGGCCGACGCCTTGAGAAAAGAAATCCGGGTGTTAGGATATGACATAGAAGATACGCCTCTCGGACCTTTGGTCCTCCAAATCACAAATCACAAATCACAAATTCCAAACCCCAATGCCAAAAGACAAAACAAAAATTCCGCCGCAGGACCTTGAAGCCGAACGCTCGGTTCTGGGCTCGATTCTCATCGATAAAAACGCGATTTTGAAAATCGTGGACACCCTGGAGGCGTCCGATTTCTACCATCCCCGCCACCAGGAAATCTACGAATGCGCGGTGGAACTTTTCGAGAAAAGCGAGCCGATTGACATCCTCACGGTTTCCGCCCGTCTCAAGGAAAAGAAAAAACTCGCCGATGTCGGCGGAGCCGATTATCTTTCGGAGCTCGTGAGCATCGTTCCCACCTCCGCCCACATAGACCATTACGCCAATATCGTCCGGGAAAACCGGGTCCGCCGCGACCTTATTCGGGCATCGTCCGAAATAAACGAACAGGCCCTGGACTACGACGACTTCGAATCACTCTTGGATAAAGTCGAAGAGAAAGTTTTCAGCATCGCAAGCCGTTCCAAAGCCCAAAAATTCATTCACGTCAAAGACGAACTGCCCGTCGCTTACGAACGGCTGGAAAAACTCCACCGCGGCGAAGGCAAAACGCTCCGGGGAATTCCGACTTATTTTCACGGTCTCGACAATCTTCTTTCGGGCTTCCAAAAATCGGACCTCATCATCGTCGGCGCCCGGCCTTCCTTCGGAAAAACGACTTTCGCCCTCGATATAGCGAGGCAAGCCGCTCTCCACGGCCACACCATCGGCGTTTTCTCGCTCGAGATGTCCCGCGACCAGATAATCGACCGTTTGATCGCCGCCCAAGCCCAAATCCCCCTCTGGCGCCTCCGGACCGGCCGGCTGAACGACGAAATGGAGTTTGCCCTCATTCAGCAGGCCCTTGATGAAATCTCCAAAACCAATCTTTTCATCGACGACACGCCTTCGCCGGACATTCTCCAGATGCGCTCGATGGCTCGCCGCCTCCAGGTTGAGCACAATCTTGACATGCTCATCATCGATTACCTTCAGCTTGTCCGGCCGCGAACCGATTCGGACAGCATGGTTCACCAGGTTACCGAAATTTCCCGGGGCTTGAAGTCGCTCGCCCGGGAGCTTTCCATCCCCATTCTCGCCGTCTCCCAGCTCTCGAGGGGAGTTGAACAAAGAGAAGGCAAGGTTCCCCGCCTCTCCGATTTACGGGAGTCGGGCTCGCTCGAGCAGGATGCCGACGTCGTTCTTTTCCTCTACCGCAAAGATCGCGGTTCAATCGACGTGCCGGAAGAAGACCAAAACATAGTGGAGATAATTATCGCCAAACACCGGAACGGGCCCTTAGGCACCGTAAAACTCCGATTCGACCAGGAGAAAGTAACTTTCCGGAACATCGACACGAAACACATATTAGAAGAATAAATGAGATACCAATATACTAATGCATTCTAATGATACGAATGGATACGAATTCGCATTATTCGTATCATTAGTACCATTCGTATATTAGTATCATAGTAAGCGAAGCAATATGCTCCCGGAACCCATCAAGAAATTTATAGAGGTATTTTCCAAACTGCCGGCCATCGGGCCCCGGATGGCGACCCGGCTTTCTTTTTATCTCTCAAGTTTGGACAAAAACAGCTTGAAGGAATTTGAAGACGCCTTGGGCAACCTCAAAAAAATAAGCCGCTGTCCGAACTGTTTTTTCCTGAAGTCCGGCGGCCACCTCTGTCCGATTTGCGCCGACCCGAAAAGGGAAAAAGGGCTCATCGCCATTGTGGAAAAAGACACCGACCTTCTCTCGGTTGAGAAAACCGGAAACTTCGGGGGGCAGTATCTTATAATCGGAGAGTTGAACGAAAGAGAAGGACTCTCGAGCGCCCACAAACTCCGCATCAAGCACCTAAAGGAGAGGGTCAAGCGCGACCTGAACGGAAAAGCAAAAGAGGTGATTCTTGCCCTGAACCCGACCACCTTCGGAAATTTCATCTCCGACCTTCTCCGGAAAGAACTTGAGGACTACGCCGAAAAAATCACCCGCCTCGGCCGGGGAATACCGACGGGCGGGGAAATAGAGTTCGCCGACGAGGAAACGCTAACTTCTGCGTTAGAACGCAGAAGTTAGTATATTTTGACAATCTCCGCCTCGGTAAAGTACTGGCGGTGGGTGTTTTTTACGCGGCGGCGGGTTTTAGAACCGTATTTAAAGACGATTTTCTTCCGGTCCCGACCGGTCTCCAAAACTTTCGCTTCAACGCCGGCGCCTTTAAGGTAAGGCGCGCCGATTTCCACTCCGCCCGCCGGCGAATTACCGGCGCTTTTTAAAAGCACTTTGTCGAAAATCACAACCCCGCTCTCGGTATCGAGTTTTTCCACTTTTAGCTTGTCACCAGACGCAACCTTGTACTGCTTGCCTCCGGTTTCAATGACTGCGAACATAGAACGAAATATACCAACCCGCCCAAGAAAAAGCAAATCCGCCTTCTCGGCGGATTTGCTTTTTCCGTCTCGATAATTCGAGTTACCTTTCCGTGTGCTCTCTCAATTTCCCAATGAGATGCATCGCGTAATCCTTGCCGCCGAGACCGAAGGCGATACCGCCGGCGAGGGCGAGCATCGCAACGAAACCGGTCACGATGGAATTCAGGATCGAAACGGCGATGCCGAGCTGGGACAGGGCCGCAAAGAATCCGAAAATGACAATCGCCCACCAGGTGAGCGAACCGAGGAAACTTGCCGCGTGAAGCTTGGCGCTCTTTACCGAGGCCTTGACGACGTGGCGAAGGAAATCCCCGACCACGACCGCCGCCAGCATTATAAGAACCGCGCCGATTACGTTCCTGCCGATGAAGCCCGCAACGTCTCTCAAGAAACTAGACAGCGTGAACAACCCGAGAATGTCAGTAGCCGCCAAAAGGAAGACTACCACCAAAAACCAGTAGACCAACCTCCCCAGAAACTTACCGCTGTTTATGGAAAGACCTGCTCTCTCAAAGTACTCCTCAATGCCCAGGCTCAAAAGAAGCTTGTCGAGTTTGATGGCCGCGATGACTCTCTCAACGAGAGCGCCCAAGCCGGAAGCGACGATAAGACCGACAATGAGGACGATTAAAGCGCCCACAATGTCGCCCAAAACGCCGATGGCCGAAACCCAGAGGTCCTGCAGGGATCCCACAATAACCGACACCCAATCTTGGATAACCATAAATCTTGGCTTGTAATCTCTAATTAAACTCTAAAGTCGACCTTTTAGCTTTATTGCTTTGGTATTATTATAAACAATCGTGACTGACATGGAAAATAAACCTTTCCACAGGCCCCGTACAACTTCGGAAATTGTACGGGGCAGGCCCCGGGGGCTTGAAAAAGAGCTTTTTCTCACGGGTTTGGTCGTTATCCTAGGCCACGCCATCGGCTCATTCTGCGACGGGTACGACCGCTATTTCTTTCTTGACGTCATCGTCCATTTCGCCGCCGGCGCCTGGGTTGCTTTTGCCGTTTTTGCCGCTTTTCCCTCCGTCAAAACGGCCGGCGGACGGAAAAAAATTCTGCTGTCGGCGATTTTGGCCGCTCTCCTTGTCGGCGGGGTTTGGGAGGTTTTTGAATTTACGGTTGAAAACGTCTACCCGGTGGATTTTCAGGGACCGCCGCTCGACACTCTCTCCGACCTGATAATCGACGCTCTGGGCGGTCTGACCGCCGCCTTCTGGATCAAACCTCGCGGCCGACTTTTTCGATGAGAGTCCGGTCCCTTTCCCGAAGCTGGGAGAGCATTTTCATTTCCGGGTCGATGGCGATGGTCTTGCCCAAGTATTGGCCGGCGGTGAAGTGAGGCAGGAGAACGTAGTCGGCGCCGGCGGCGTAGAGCCACTCGGCTTCCCGCTCGTCCCGCGCCCGAACTATCGTTTTCGGCCGGCGGGGCAGATTTTTCAGTTCGCCGAGCAAGGCGACGCTGCTTTCAAGGTCGGGACTTGTTGAAATAAGGAGAGTCGCCTGTTCTAAATTGGCTTTATCGATAATTTCCGGGTCGGCGATGTCACCGAGAAGAACGTCAAACCCGTGTCGGCGGAGGGAGATGACCACTTCGGGATCGAAATCAATCACAAGAAGCTTGTCCTTGGGAATGTTTTGGGCGATGCTCCGGCCGGTCCGACCGACGCCGGCAAGGACGATCATTTTTTCGAACTTCTCCCCGTCCCCTCCCTCTTTCGCGTTCTTCCGTTCGAAAATCGAAAGCGGCTTTGAAATAACCTTAAAAATTTTCTCGGCGTTCAGAATAAGGTAAGTGGAAAGAGTGATGGTAATGACGCCGACGGCGGTAACGAGAGCGACGACGTTCTCGCCGATGTGGCCGACTTTGAAACCCAGGGCAACGATAATCAGGCTGAACTCCGAAATTTGGGCGACGGTAACGCTGGAGAGAAAACTCGTCCGCTTCCGATAGCCCAAAACCCCCATAATGACGAGGACGATGAGCGGGTTGCCTATCAAAACGAAAAGAGAAAGAACAAGTATGGGGAGAGTAAGGCCTTCAAAACTCGTAAAAATGATGGAAGAACCGAGAATGACGAAGAAAATGAGGATGAAAAAGTCCCGCAGGGGCCGGACCCGGCTCGCAATCTGAAAATTCTCCGAAGAATTGGCGAGGGCCAAACCGGCCAAAAATCCGGCGATCTCGATTGAAAAACCGACTTTGGAAACCGCGGCGGCGAAAAGAAAAACCCAAGCCAAACTGACGATGAAAAGGAGTTCGTCGGAACGGGCGATTTTGTCGAAAAGCCACGGGAAAAAACGCCGGGAGAGCCAAAACACGGCCGCAAAAATAAGAGCGCCTTTCAAAACGGCGAAGAGAAGGGCGCCGACCGCGACGCCGCCGCCGGCTTCTATCCCGGCAAGGATTATCAAAAGCAAAATCGCCACGAAGTCCTGAATAAGAAGCGAGCCGATGCTCAATCTCCCGTACAAGCTCGACAGGTCTTTTTTGTCCGACAGGAGTTTCACGATGATAATCGTGCTTGAGAAAGTGAGGGCGATGGCGATATAGGCGGCCGGCAGATAACCGAATCCGAGTCCAACCGCTATCGAAAACCCGATGAGGGAAGTGAAAACGGTCTGGCCGAGACCGATTAGAACCGACGCCCGGCCGAAAGCAATGAGAGACGAGTAATTCAACTCAAGGCCGACAAGGAACAAGAGAAACATTATTCCCAAATCGGAAAAAACCCGGAAAGTTTCCTTGTCGGCGAGATTGAAAAAATCGAAGTAAGCGATGAGTATTCCGGCGGCAAGATAAGCGAGAATTATCGGCTGGCGGAGAACCCTCGCAAGAATACCGAGGACGGCCGCCGCGAGCACCACGATCGCGAGTTCCAGAACGCCTGCAGTCATTTAGTTCTTATAATAACAGATGCTGAAACGGCAAGGCGCAGGACAAGCTCCATCCCGCCGACGAGCACTCCCACGTAGAACAAGTCGCCGAGGAGACTGTTTCGGAAAAAGGGCAGGGCCATGAAGTAACTCTGCATCAAACCGGCGAAGTTCGGAGCGTACATCGTACCGAAAAGCCAAACGGCGGCGTTGGTCAAGAGGAAAAAAAACAAGCTTCCGAGAAGGGTCCCGCCGACAACGCGGCCGGCGGTCTTGTTTTTCCGAATCCAGAGCCCGACCGCGCCCATGAAGAGAAAGCTCCCGTAGACCGAGAGCATTATCCGGAAGTCGTAAAAACCGATGAAAAAATCGCTCACGAACATCGCCAGAAGAGGCACGATAAGAGCGGCGCGTTTCGGCAGATAGATGCCGCCGAAGACGGCGAGCGCGCCGATGGGCGCGAAATTCGCCGGGTGCGGAAAAAAGCGCATCATGGCGCCAAAGACAATAAGTAAAACCGGCAGGACGCTTCCCTTAAAAATCGCTTTCTCCATACTCCCAGGCAACCGCGTCGCCGTTTTCCAAAATATATGCCGACACTCCGACTTCGGCTTCTTTTCCGTTTACGGAATAAGTCCAATACGTTCCGTTCTCGCCATCCCCGGCGATTCCGTTTATTTCCTCAATGAAAAAACCAAGACCGCTAAACTCCCGCCCGTTAAAATCGAGCCGGCCCTTATCCCGGGCAATTCGCATGGCATCATAAACCGAGCTCCCCGCGGGGACGGAGATGCCGTAAGTGGCGACGGTATCAGCCGGCACAGTGGCGTCAACCGTAATCGAAACGGAGATAACCTGCTCCCCCGCAAGCCGGCCAGCGGTCCCGTTTGTGGTCTCGATGCCGAAAAGATAATACCCGCCGGCAAGAAG
>CAZUMB010000013.1:0-11955 GCA_964621575.1 uncultured Candidatus Saccharibacteria bacterium | reverse complement strand
GAAAGACGGGCGCTTATTTCTTTCAATCCTTCACCCTTGGAAATTTTAAAAGACATTCCGCCGCCGTTTTCTTCGGCGTTCGGCTGCAGTCCCCAGAAAAAATAAGCGACGATCAGAATGAAAACGATGCTCGCCGCAACGGAAATTGTGAAACGCGAATTTAACAGACCTCTTTTTCCGGTTTGAGGGTTCATTTTGCCCAAAGAAAATTTAATAACTATAAAAACCCACCCCTTTCTTTTTAATGGGATTCTATTTTGATTTTCTGAATTATACTCACGAGCACGGAAAGTGTCAATATGGACGAACCGCCGTAGGAAAGAAAGGGGAAATTGATGCCGGTAATGGGCATTAGACCCAAGTTCGAACCTATATTCAGGAAAAATTGGACAGCGAGAACTAAAGCCAGGCCTAAAACGATGAACTTTGAGTCATTATTGCCCGCTCCAATTCCTATTTTTATGACCCGGTAGAGAACGAGGAGGAGAGCTAAAATAACGATAGCTCCGCCGAAAACCCCCCACTCCTCGACGAAAGAGGCGAAAAGAAAGTCGGTTTCCGCCTCCGGCAAGAATCCGAGTTTGGCTTGACTGCCGGCCCCGAAGCCCTTACCCCATAACCCGGCCGAGCCAATGGCGATTTTTGATTGGACGACGTTGTAGTTTATGCCCAGAGGGTCGGCGTTCGGGTTCAAGAAACCGACGATTCTTTCTTTTTGATAGGGCTTGAGATATGAAACCCACAGAAAAGTAAGAACTAAAATAGCAATAAGAATTCCGAGGAAAAGCCGTTTTTTGTTCACGCCGCTTGTGAGAAGAAAGCCGACCCAGATGGCGAAGATAACCGCCGCCGAACCGAAATCGGGCTGGATGGCAACGAGCGCCGCCGGCAGAGCGGCGTAGAAAAAAGAAAGAGCGATATTTTTGCCGAGCCAAGCGGCGACATAACGGCGGGAAAAAAATCCGGCGAGAATTAAAATGAGAGCGAGTTTAGCGAGTTCGGCCGGCTGGAACTCAAAACCGCCGAAGCTCAACCAGCTCTTCGCCCCTCTTATCGTCTCGGCTTGGAAATTCACAACTATGAGAAGGATGACGGAAAACCAATAAAGTCCCTGCCGGAAATAATCCCGGCTGATAATTCCCTGCCAGTCCAGCCGGCTGCCGCCTAAAATCACGACGAGCGCCGCGACATACCAGGCAAGCTGGCGGTAAAAAAGAGCGGTGCTCGAGGAGAAAAGCGAAAGCAAGCTTGCCGCGGCAAGAACGAGAATGCCGCCCAAGAGCACCCAATCAAAGTTCCTGAAGGAGTATGTCATAGGAAAATTCCGTGGACCCCGGATGAATCTTTTCGGCTATCCCCCGGTCTTTCGGGAAAAAGACGGTAAACGGCTCCGCCTCGTACGCCCCGACCACCTCCTCAAACGTCTCCGAAGAGAAAACTTCAATTCCTTCTTTGGTAAATAAGGCGGCGCTTATTTCCACGTTCCGAACCACCTGCGGGCTTTCGTTCTTCAAAAATCCGGTCACTCTCACTTCCTCGCCGCTTATCTCGGTTTTCACACCTTCAAAGACAAGGTTCGGCGGCAGAATTTCCGGAACGGGCGGCGTCGAAACCTCAACCGCCGGCGCCGGCCGGAAAAATGCGAGGTAGACCAAAAAAACAACCGCCGCGAGAACCGCGAGATAAAAAACGCCGTAGCCGAGTTGTTTCAAAAATCGAATCATTACATTAAAATTTCATCCTTATTATAACAAAAGAAATATGGTGGAACGTCGCGGAAAAGAGATTATGATCAAGGATTGGTAAAAAACGAACCGACCTAAATATCTACTAACCAATTTGACGATCGTCGGATAGGTTAGTAACTAAAAAAGCGGTTCTGACTATTCTCCCGAATTCCCCCGCCTTTAAGCTGGCCTTGCCGACCAAGGCGCCGTCGATTTCTTTGGGTGAAAGAAAAGCCCGGGCGTTCTTTGAATTAACGGAACCGCCGTAGAGAACCTTAGTTTTTAGTTTATAGTTTTTAGTTTTTAGAAAATCTTTTATGGACCTCGCCATTTCAACGGCGTCTTTCGGTTTGTCGGCCCGGCCGGTGCCGATGGCCCAGACGGGTTCGTAAGCGATAATTAAGTTTTTAGTTTTTAGTTTATAGTTTTTAATTCCTTTCAAATCTTTTTGGAATTGGTTTTCTACGAATCGCTTGGCGGCGGCCAATCCCCTCTTTCTCACGCTCCACGGTTCGCCGACGCACAAAACGACTCTTAAGCCCGCCTTCAGACCAGCCGCGACTTTCCAGCTGATTTCCGTGTCGGTTTCCCCCGCCAGCCGCCGCTCCGAGTGGCCGACGATAACATATTTTACCCCCAATGATTTTAATTCTTGAGACGAAACTTCGCCGGTGTAGGCCCCTTTTTCTTTCCAAAAAATATCCTGGGCACCTAATTTAGGTTTTAGATTATAGGTTATAGGTTTTAGTATTTTCCCGACGGCTTCCAAAAATACGAAAGGGGGGGCAATCACCACCTCGGCGTTTTTCAAGCCTCTGGTTTTCTTCTCCGTCTCTTTCGCCAACCGAACCGCTTCCTTCTCTGTCCGAGGATTCATTTTCCAATTTGCGATGATAAGTTCTTTCATTTTCACAACTTTACGAAGTCCGACTTCGTAAGATTCATCATAAAGCGAAAGATATGGCTCCCGACAACGACAGGATAATCAGCCCCGAGACCATGTTCCCCAAAAAAATCATCACCGCCGCCGTTTTCATGGGAACGCCGAAAACGAAAGCCGCCACCGTCCCGCTCCAGGCGCCGGTAAAGGGCATTGGAATTCCCACGAAAATCAAAAGAGCTATTGCTCTCCAAACTTCTCCACCAGAGGCGGATCCGCCTTCGGCGGAAAAGCGCTCGCCGTGCCTTACCCGCGTCCGCTCGAAAAGCCAGTTAAAAAACCGATTGAAATAATAAAAACGGTGAGTGAACCTTTCGTAAACGAAATTCCAGAAAAAAAGAAGGGGTAAAACCGGCAGAAAACTGCCGACGACCCCCAGAACGTAGGCATCGAGCGGCACAAGGCCAAAAGCAAAGATGCCGAGCGGAATCGCTCCGCGAAGCTCCAAAAAAGGCGAAGCGGCAACGAGAAGAGTTGTCAGTTCCGCGCTCATCTTATTTTTTTCTTCAAAAGCCGGGCCGCTTCATCCGGGTCAACCGAATTTATTTCGATTCCGGTTGAGAGCTCAAAACCGGCAGATATGTTCGTTTTGGGAATAATTTCAACATGCCAATGATAATGACCGAATTTTTTCTTATCCTTAAGCGGAGCAGTGTGAATGAAAAAATTGTAATCCGGACCGCGCAATTTCTTCTCTATTCTTCTCAACGCCGTTTGGGTCGCATCAACAATATCTTCCAACTCGGTATCAAGAGTATTCTCAAAATAAGGTAAGTGTTTTTTGGGAAAAACCCGGAGCTCGAACGGTTCTCGCGACGCGAAAGGGGTGAAAACAATCGCGTTTTCGTTTTCGTAAATGATTCTTTTATTTTCTTTCAACTCGTATTTCAGCATGTCGCAATAAACGCAACGCTCGTGTTTCTCAAAGTAGCGGCGGGAGCCGAAAAGAGAGTGTTTAACGTCCGGCGGGACGACGGGAATCGCAAGAATCTGATAATGAGGGTGGTAAACCGACGCGCCGGCGGTTGGCCCCCAATTGTGAAAAATGGAAACGTAGCGCAGGCAGGGGTCTTTTGCAAACATCAAGTAGCGGTCCCGAAAAGCTTGGAAAACCTGATTGGCTTGAGCTCTGGTAAGATAAACAAAATTTCTGTCGTGGTCGCGCGTAACAACCAAATCGTGGTGGCCAACTCCAGCCACGTACTCGTAAGGACCTCGCCGGGAACGGGAAGAGCAAGCTCCATCATAATGAATAACAGCCGGATATTTATTCTCCACGATAGCTGTTTCCCAATCCCGTTCCCCGCCGCCGTAGAGCAAAATCGGTTTGTGGTTTTTTAAAACGTTTTTGAAGGGACAGTTCTTTTTGGACTTATAGACTTTATGCTTTCCTATAGGACCAACAGGGCTTATAAGTCCTGTTATAGGACGCTTACTCCGGCTCGGCGCGAATAAAATCCAGTCGCCGGACACCAAATCTTGCCGCAGTTCTGATTTCGTCATCTTTAAATGTTTAAATATTGTAACTGTTCCTTGAGAGCCGCCACTTTATTCTTACAACGTCCCATAAGCTCGAAACGTAACCGCCAAACTTCACCCGGCTGTCGGCGTCATTCACCCACCGCACCGGTATTTCTTTTATGCGGTAGCTCATCTTTTTGGCGAGGGCGAGCGCCTCGACGTCGAATCCCCAGCGATTTATTCTCACGAGACCGAAAATTTTCTTGGCCGCTTCCTCGGAAAAACATTTGAAGCCGCACTGGGTATCCCAGAGTCCGGGCAGAAGAAAAATTTGAATAACGATGTTGCCGACGTTGCCCAACATTCTTTTGTAGAACGGCTGGGGAGGCACGAGCTCGGCGCCTTTTACGTCCCGGCTGCCGATAACAATGTCATATCCTTCCTTTAAGTAAGGAAGCATTCCCCCGAACTGGTCGACGGAGGTGGAATTATCGGCATCCATAAAAAGGCGGTAATTACCTTTCGCCTCAAGCATCCCCTGCCGTACGACGTATCCCTTGCCGTGATTTTCCTTATTGTCGACGAGCCGCAAATTTTTGACGAGCGGCAAAAATTTCGTCACAACCTCGCTCGTGTTGTCGGTTGAACCGTCGTTTACGACGACAACCTCCGATGAATAGTCGGCCTTGCCGAGTTTCCGGTCGACGTCAATCAAGGTAAGCGGTATCCGCTTCGCCTCGTTATAAGCGGGAATAATGACCGAAAGAAAGGGTTTCATATTTGAGTCTTTCCGCCAGAGGCGGATCCGCCTTCGGCGGAAAAAACGAATTTTTTGTAGGCGAAGAAATTCCAGATGAGTGAAACAATCGTAGCGACAAGAGCGCCGACATTCGCCCAAACCTTCGGAGAAGCGCCGAAGAGCGGCCCCAAAACCGAAACGACGAAAGAAGCGACGGCAACGTTGATTAAAAGACCGATGAGGGTAAAGAAGGCAAAACGTAAATACTCCTCGAGAGTCGCCGGCAGGCGGCTGCCGAAAGTCCAGAACTTGTTCAGAAAATAGCTGTTGGTCACCGCCGTTAGAAAGGAAGCTCCCTTAAAAACGGAAAAATATATCCCGCCGGTTATGTCGGTTAAAATTATGAGGAAATTCAAAATCCCCAAATCGATGAGAGTATTCAAGGCCCCCACCGCCGCGAATTTTCCGAACTGAAAAAACCCGGAAACAAATCGGTTGAGAAGATAAGTTATAAAAAGGGCAAGCGGCGAAAAAACGGAAAAACCGGCGACCGAAAGAAAAATGAAAGCCGGCGTTATCGTAAAACCAAAATTCTTCGCCGGCAGAAGAAAAAACCAGCCGAAGGCAAATCCGATTAACACGGCAAAATAAAAATCTCTGCGCCGCATAGCTGTTATTGTCTCAATCTCTTCAATATTTCTTCTTCTATTTCTTCGCGAGGCCGGCCGTAACGCTCTCGTGACGCCTCCCGAAGGCAAGCGGCAATTCTCGGGTCGCCCGTCCCGGCCGGAATGGTTTTGATGTTGAAGGGCTTCGACGTCGCGCCTCCTATCAAGAGCTTAACATAAGCGTTGAAATTATCTATGTTCAAAAGGTCCTGTTCACCGAAAACCGGCTCGAATTGTTTGACTAAAAACTCGGCGTCCTGGGCGCCAACCCGGAAAGAGATAAGCGAGCCGACATTGCCGAAAACGGCATCCCTTATTTTTTCGGTAAGCTGACCGATAAACTGGTGGGCGATGACAAGATTCAGCCGGTATTTCCTCGCTTCCGAAAGAATGACGGCGATTGAATCGGTCGTGAAATTCTGGAACTCGTCGACGTAAAGGTTGAAATCGCGCCGCTCTTCCTGGGGGATATTTACCCGCGAGAGGGCGGCCATTAAAAGTTTTCCGACTATTAACATGCCGAGAAGATTGGCGTTGATGTCGCCGATTCTGCCCTTTGAAAGATTGACGAGGAGAATTTTCCCCTCATCCATCACCCGGCGGAAACTGAAAGCCGACTTCGCCTGGCCGATGATAACCCGCATGTAATCGTTCGCCGTAAAATTATTAAACTTGGAAGTAATGTAGGGAGTGATATTCGAGAGAGAGGCCTCGCCGCCGGCTTTTATCGCTTCCTTTTCCCAAAAATCGATGACGCTCGGATTTTTAATCCGGGGCAGTTTTCGCTTTCGGAATTCGGCGTCGGTGAAAATGCGCGCAACCTCCATCAGCGTTGCCGGCTCGTTTATCGCGTCTTCCATAAGAAGAAGGAGAGCGTTTCTCATATACTGCTCGAACATCGGCCCCATCGTCTCGGCCGTAAAAAGTTTGTTGAAAATGCTCTGCATTTCGTTGACGATGAAGGTTTTATCCTCGGGCCGGCTGAATTCATACTCAATCATATTGATTCCCAAAGGACGCGTAATGTCACCCGGGTCAAAAACGATTACGTCATCGAATCTCTCCCTGGGAACGCGACTCAAAATATCTTCCACTAAATCGCCGTGCGGGTCGATAACCGCCACACCCTTGCCGCTCTCAACATCCCCAACCGCCATACTGGTCAATAAATTCGATTTACCGGTACCGGTTTGGCCGATAATGTAAACATGGCGACGGCGGTCTTCGTCTCCGACACGCACTTCTTTCTCTCCGCTGCGGTAGAAACTTTTGCCGATTAAGGTCCCGCTTGCCGGGAGGTTCGGCGGCGGCTCGGCATCCCTCGCTTTCACCTCTTTCACCCGCGGAATGTCGGTAAAAGCGGTCGGGAAGTGAAAAATGCTCGCTATTTCTTCGGAATTCAAAACGACGGTGTCCTTTTCCGAAAACTCGCGGAAAGAAAACTGATGAGCAAGCTCTCTTACATTCTTCATCTTCAAAACCTCGAAGCTGTTCCGCTCCGGCGCGCCGAATTGGGAAAATCCGGCTGCTATCCCCTGAAATATCTCGTTCGCCTGGTAATCGCTCGGCGCCGAAGCAAGAACCCGAATGTTCGTCTCAAAAAGAGGTTTGGCAAGCTTTCGCTCGAGCGCTTTGATGGCTTGCTCGTCCAAAATCTTGTCGCTTTCGTTCTTTTTTTTGCCGCTCCCGCCAAAAGCGCTCATGAAATCGCTAAAAGATGACGAAAGCGGGCGTTTTAAAATGTCGCTCAGCTTCTCGCCGCGCTTCAACATCTGTAAACCCAGCCGTATCTTATTCTTGTAACCGGCGCCGCCCGGCCGGACGATAATCTGTAAGGCCGCTCCCTCCCCTACTTCGTTCACTTTCGTAAAGCCGCCCAAAAACGGGAGGAAGGTATCCGTATTCAGTTCATCGTAGGTTCTTACGGGCAGAATAAACCTTTCTTTAAGGCGAACGCGGGCGCCGATGTTTACACCCGAGTAGTTGAAAATATTGTATTCCTCCGCCGGCTGAACCTGGGCATCGCTCCAGAGCGACTGGACCTGCCTTATGAAGGACTCACCGTAGTCGCCGTCAACGGCGGCGTAAAAATGAATTTCCTCCCCGACGTAAGGAACCGTCACTTCAAAAACGCAGGGCTTGCCGAAACTAAGAAGCGCCGAAAGAAACTGTTCGGTTGCGGCGATTTCGGTTTTCAAATCTTTTCCCTCCTTGCTTCGCCTGGGCAGGCGAATCGAATAAAGCTTGAGCTTCAGCGACTCAATATATTTCTTTCCTCCAAAAAGACGGACCATTTATTTTATGATTCCCCTTTTCTTCAGCTCCGGCAGAAGCTTGTCAACCAAAGCGTCGTGAAAAGCGTCTTCAATGAAAGGCGAATGTCCTTTGGCTTCCTTTAAGGCCGGCTCCAAGCCCTTTTCAAACACCAAACCCAGCAGGCCCTCCACTTCCTCTTTCGCCTTTCCGCCTCCGTCATCGTCCCGAAGATAGCCGGGCAGTACCGACCCTCCGGTTTCCGCTTTTTCTTCTTTCTTTTCTCCGTCTTCCTTCGGCAAGTTCTGACTGAGCGATTGGATCGAGCGTTTGACTATTTCCCTCTCGGGCGATGCTTCCGTTTCGGCGACCGTTCGCCCCCGCTCAATTCGCTCGCCCAATCTTTCTAAGCTTTTCTCAAGGTTTTCGTCGAAATTCATTACCTTCACCATGATGATATAATTATAAAACAATGATGAAGAATTCCAAAACCGTCGGTCTGCTCATTTTAATCCTTGTCATTGCTTCTTTCTTACGGTTATATTCACTGGACTCGATACCGCCCGGCCTTTATTCCGATGAAGCGATGAACGGTAACAACGCCGCAGTTGCGCTCCAAACGGCTCCGCCGACCGGCGGATTTAAAGTTTTCTACGCCGAAAACAACGGCCGGGAAGGTTTATTTATGAATATTGAGGCGGCGCTTATTGGACTTATTGGTCCTATTGGACTTATTGGTCCTATAGAACTTTTGCGCCTGCCGGCGGCAATTTTCGGCATTCTTACAGTTTTGGGAATTTACTTCCTGACTAAAGAACTCTTTGGCGACAAACGGATTGCTCTCCTCGCCGCTTTCCTTGTCGCGACTTCGTTCTGGCACATCAACTTTTCCCGCATCGCTTTCCGGGCAATAATGGCGCCGGCATTCCTAACGTGGGGCCTGTACTTACTGTTGTGTTCGTTTAAAAATTCAAAATTAAAAATTAAAAATTGGCCATTACCAATCCTTGCAGGATTGGTATATGGCTTAGGTATGCATTCCTACATCGCCTATCGGGCAACGCCTCTTTTAATAGTTTTTAGTTTATGGTTGTTAGTTTTTAGATACGGCTGGAAACAAACTTTAAGAATCGGCGCGATTTTTGTTGCCGCCGCAATAATCGTCTTCCTGCCGCTCGGTTTTTATTTCCTGGAAAATCCGGCCGATTTCTTCGGCCGGACGAGCCAAATTTCCATTTGGCAATCGCCTACGCCATTCAAAGACCTGGGAATGAATATTCTAAAAACTGCCGGGATGTTCAATATTGCGGGCGATTACAATCCTCGCCACAACATTCCGGGCGCGCCGCTCCTCTGGTGGCCAGTCGGGATTTTGTTTCTAATGGGTCTGGTTTTAGCCGTTCGAGGTTCAACCTCCCAAAAATTAACGTTAATTCGTGAGGAGGTTGAACCTCGCGAAGTTGGATTTAAAATCTTACTGGCGTGGCTTGTAATCGCCGCCTTGCCCGTAATTATCTCCAACGAGGGAATCCCGCATGCCTTGCGAAGCATTCTGATGGCGCCGCCCGTTTTCATCCTCACCGCTTGGGGCGGCGTCTGGCTTTACGAAAAAATCCGTCCTACTTGCCCTGAGCTTTGTCGAAGGGTTGGACTTATCATCTTTATCAGCTTTCTCGCCGTAAACGCTTACACCTCCTACTTTAAGACGTGGGCCAAAGACCCGGCTGTCGCCGAAGCGTTCAACGCCAAGCACGTTAAAATCGCCGAAGAAATTAACGCCCTGCCTGACGAAACGCCGAAGTATCTCGTTATAGATGCCGGCGGCCAAGACATCCGGAAAATCGGCAGTCCCGCCCAGACCGTAATGTACCTTACCGACACCTACCTCCCCGAGAAACAGGAGAAAAAGAATATTTACTACATTCTGCCTTCAGAATTACCGAAAATTTCGGAGTAGACAACCTACAACCCTTCGATTCTTATGGAACCGACGGGGTTGGAGATACTGGTCGCGTCCGAATAACGGTTATTGGGGTCGGTGAGGACGCCGGTGTCACCCTCGCCGCCCGACCAGTCGCTCTGATGTAAAACCTCGTTCACCCAGCGGGTGACGTAATCAATGATGGAAATCTGGCCGACGGCACTGCCCGCGCCGGGCCACTCGACGTAGGAAGTTATTTTTTGGGTTGAGGGGTCGTCGCTGCCGCCGGCGGCGACGATATCGCCGTTTGAGTCGCGCATAACATTTTCAATCGTGAAGTAGCGGGTATAAACCGTGCTGTTCCAGAGGCGCTCTACTTCGTCGGCCGATAAAGCGCGGTTGTATATACGAACGTCGTCAATGTAGTGTGTCGTCGCCCCAGCGCTTCCCCATTCACCAAATTGAATCGCGCCACTCGTGTAAAGCGTTTGGCTTGATAAGGAGCTTGTCGAATTGCACTGAACGCCATCTAAATAAGATTTAACAACCGAACCGTCATAAGTACCGGTTAACATATGCCAGGTACTGGTTGTAAAGTTCGTGGAACAACCAAGGGCGTTTTTTTGGGCAAGAGAACTATCAATTACACCGAATCTGGCATTTCCCGAAGAATCCGAATAAAGAAGCCAAGCACCGGCTATACCAGCCCAGTTATTCCGAACGTAGTCGTACCAGTTAACGTGATTCGGAACATTCACCCAAGCCGAAACCGTAATCGCACTGGTAGGCAAGTCATTCAACGTAGCTGGAATATTTACCCTGTCATCTACCGCATCAAAAGAAAGGCAGTAACTCACCTTACAAGTAGAAGTAGCTCTTACCGGCGTTCCTATAAAAGAACCGTGATTATTTTTACCGGATATATCGTAAACCGTCGTGTCGCTTGCTTCATCCATCTTCCAGTGTGCCACCAACCCATCGAAAATCTCGTTGCTCAAAACGCCTTCCCTGCCCTCTACAATTATCTGTTTCGTACCGGAGGCGGCGACGAAATAATCCGACGTTCCTTTGCCCAAATCATACAAGTCCTGCCAAGCGGCGCCGGCAACCGAACGCACCCGGTCGACCAAGTCCTGGTCGAGCTGGGTGCCGCCCTGCATATATTGATGCCCAAGCTCGCCGCCCCGATTAAAATCGCCCCAATCGCCAACCCGATTAAAACCTCAATCAAAGATTGTCCCTCCCGATTTTTTGACTTCATTGTTAACTTAATTTTACCACACAGGCCTTTACAATATTACGAGGGGTTGCAAGGTTACGAGAGGTTTTGGAGGTTATTCGAATTGGAGATTATTGAATATCATCTGAGCCTGTTATATTTGCACACTAAAAAGCGATAGCAAATAAACGTGCATTTAACAAAAAGTCAAAAACCAACTACACAACTATAAACAAACAAAACAAATAAGCGGATTTACAATAAGTTAAATCTTCTCTTCAAATGAAGAGCGACGTCTACTTCTTTGGCAAGAACAAACCTAACATACGGCTTTATTTCAAACACTTCTGAAATAAACTCAATTTCATCGCGGCAGTCGTGGGGGTAAACAAAAACGCTTTTTTGCAAAGGAACGAAGCCAATATTTGTTAATTTTCTAGCAAACGAGTCCCGCGCCTGTTTTTTACTCTCTGGAATATCAAATATCACTATCCGCCACATTTTATCCCACCGAGCCGGTTTTTTAAGCTTTATGTCGTCCAGGTTGTATCTTAAAACTCTTATCTTGCCCTTATCCCCCAAAACAACAGAAACCGTACCATCATCATTTTCTTCAAAATCTATCATTTTGGATTGGTAAAGCCGGCGAATTGAGTTCCTTAAATTCCTTTCTTTTATTTTTTTCCATTCCTTCTCAATAGATTGGACAATACGAAAGTGATAATCGGGCCGTTGGGTTAAAGAAAGAGAAACGCCGGCCGCCAAAAGCAACAGTACTTTTTTGCCTAATCTACCAATTCTTTCTTGCCGATGTTCCTTTTTGTAGTTTTTCTGGAGTCGTCGCCTGATTGAATAACTTCGTCGCGCCATCACTTTGATTATAACAAACTCTGCACGTTTATTAGCGATAGCAAATAAACGTGCAAATCATCAAGTATCTAAATATATCTGAATACCAATAACCATTACTAAACTTACTTCAGGTCGTTGTAGAGATTTAAAATTTCGGTGGCGGAGAGAGCGCGGT
>CAZUMB010000012.1:0-13547 GCA_964621575.1 uncultured Candidatus Saccharibacteria bacterium | reverse complement strand
GGTCGCGAAATACCCGCGCCTTGCGCCGGTTATCCTTTTTGCCTGGGTGTCTTTCGTGCCGATGCCGAACGAGATTTTTATTATCCCAGCCGGTCTTATCCGCTACGGACTCCTGAAAACATTCACCGTTGTTTTTGCCGGCAATATAATTTTTAATCTCCTTGCCTTGAATTTCGGCAATTTGTTTGTTTAACTCTCTAAAATACCATATAGTCAAAATAACCCGATCGGGTTAAAGTAACGATATATATTGATGGTTGGAAAATTCACGATTTTTTGGTTACAATTCAAGCAATGCCTTACGCGCTACCAAAACTTCCGTACGCCTACGACGCCTTAGAGCCCTACATTGATGCGAAAACGATGGAAATCCATTATACCAAGCACCACCAGGGCTACGTGGATAAATTGAACGCCGCCCTCGAGAAGCATCCGGAGTTGTTTGAGAAACCACTCGAAGAATTATTGCGGAATATCAACGAAGTGCCGGAAGACGTCCGCCGGGTGGTCATCAATCACGGCGGGGGACATTGGAATCATTCGTTCTTCTGGAAAATCATGAGCCCGGAAAAAAGCGAAGCCCCGGCGGAGTTTGCCGGCCTTAAGGATGAATTTGTTGCAACCGCTGCAGGAATTTTCGGGAGCGGTTGGGCGTGGATTGTTTCGGACGGCGCCGGAAAGCTTTCGATTACTACGACGCCGAATCAGGAAAGCCCGTTAATGCGGGGGTTGAAACCGGTTTTGGGTCTGGATGTTTGGGAACACGCTTATTACCTGAAATACCAGAACCGGCGGCCCGATTACATCGCCGCTTGGTGGAACGTTGTGAACTGGCCTGAAGTCGAGAAAAATTTAAAAAGTGTTTCCTAAGTTCTAAAAACGTGCGCGCCCCGGACTTCCGAAGAAGCCGGGGCGCGATGCGTTGGTGCGGAGGTGGACGGCTAGCCGCCCACCACAGAGTAGCGGACGAGCGGGCTCTCGCAGGTAGCGGTGACGAACGCACCGCCGGGTATCGTGTTCAACGAGAACCCGGCGCCGGAGAACTTCAGGTCGCGCAGGATGAAGGATTTCGTTCCTTCACCGTTACACGACATCGTGATTCCCGGTACGACGTCCAGGTAGTATCCTCCCCCGACCGGTGCCGACGGGAGGATGAGCTCCAGGCGGTAGCCGGTGGGACCCACCCGGTTCACGGTGAACTGGGCGTTCACCTTCATGAAGGATGGCCCTCCCTTCTCCTCCCAGTAACCGAGCTCGACAGCCGCCATGGGTTGGAAGGCGAGGGGTTTCGGCGTCTCGCCGTTCACCCACTCCACCTGCCACTCCAGGGCGAACTTTCCGGCGGGGTGAAGACCGCCGAAACCCAAGAAGGGCCCGACGGAATGAGCCGATGACGTGCTCATCTTCCACCCAGCGGTCTCACCGACCAGGGTGTCCGGCCAGAAGAAGTTCGCCGGCGAGAGCGTAGCTCCCGGCTCGTGATGGGCGAGGAAAACCCCGAATCCGCCGAAGCGCTCCACCGTGGCCGAGAACTCGAACGTCTCGGCCTCGATGAGCGGGTTGGTCGTCGAGTCGTCGCCGCAGGCGGCGACGATGAGGAGCACGAAGCTCCAGACCACGATTTTCAACCGCATGGTATGCCTCCGTGTGAAGCGAGGGGACAAGCCCTCTCGCGTGACATGAAATGCGCTATTGTGATATTAGCATATATTAAGAAAAATGTCAAATAGGGCAAGTTTTAAAAAGAGGAAAGGCGCGCGACCCGGAGATCGTGCGCCTTTTCCTTGCTTGTGTGGCCCCCCCATCGCCGGTCCCTACCTTGCCGGGATGCCCTGTGCTCCCATGAGGCGCAGGGCGAGTTTGGGGACCGGGAAGAAGACGAGGTGATGCATGACGTTGCCACCCGGTCGGATGCGGCGGACGAGGCCCATCTTGATAAGGCCGCGAACGCCGACGAAGAGCTTGCCGACGGGGTACCTCTTCTTCTTTGCCCTCTTGCCGAGGGCTTGCCATGTCGCGCCGACCCAGGGGCCGACTTCCTGCGAGCAGGCGATGAGAAGTCCGGCAGCCACCTCGCGCTCCGCCCTTTCGAGGGTGGAGAGGAGGGCGCGGGGCCGAGTGTCTATTTCCGCCGGGGAGCAGGGCATCCGCTCCTCGACCAGAAACAGTCCTTCCTCGATTTGCTTCATGGTTTTATCCTCCGCGGTGGGTAAAATGATGAGTCCCGGACGGACTCGCTATCATTAAGTTTGGTTCATCAGACCGCGAAGTTCAAGAGGCTTGTTTGGTGCCGAGGGAGGGACTTGAACCCTCACGCCCTTTCGAGCACAGGATTTTGAGTCCTGAGCGTCTGCCAGTTCCGCCACCTCGGCATTTCGTTGATAATGACACAAAAAGTCCCTATAGTAAATATAACTTCTGTATGAGAACTGCCACTGGGGGTAAAAATTTTGTTAAACCTAAAACCTGTTTATGTGGTTGCGGCAAGCCTGTTGTTCGTCCAGCGAATAGTTTTGTAAAGGGTCATAATAGGCGTGGTATTGGTAATTTTAGAATCGAGATTCACTCTCCTCGTTCGTGCTTATGTGGATGCGGTATGACTACCAATAAGTTTAGGGGGAGATTTAATAAATATGTGAAAGGGCACGAGAATATTGGTAGAATTCCATGGAATAAGGGTAAAAGTTTTTCAAAAGAATCAAGGCGGAAAATGAGTTTGGCAAGGCTGGGCAAGGAGCCGGCTAACAAGGTTAATGTTGATCTGAGAAAGTTATATCAACTTTATATTTGGGAAAGAAAAACTGCTTCCGTTGTCAGTAAAGAACTAAATATTTCGTTGGATGTAGTTAAAAATCGCCTTCGCGCTTTAAGATGGAGCCGGTCTACGAAGGAATCGTGTTCAGAGCCGCATTTCAGAGAAAATATGAGGCGATTGAGGGTTAAGACGCTTAGTTCCCAGAAAGTAATCGAAACACCGAATCGGCTTGAAAAACTGGTTTATACTTCACTGGATAAAATAGGCGTAGAGTACAAAAAGCAAGTTCCTTTATTTGATAAATTTGTAGTTGACGTTTTACTTCCTCAAAGACCTCTGGTGATAGAGATATTTGGCCGTTATTGGCACGAAAATCCTAAAATTAGAAGTAAAGACTTCTCCAAAAAGAGGTATTTGGAGAAGTGCGGCTATAAGGTCGAAGAATTGTGGGACTATGAAATTAAAAAGCACGGAGCAATTCCTCTTTTGAAAAAAGTTTTGGGAAAGCACAATTTAATTTGATTTATGACTAGGGTAATTAGTATTTTTAACGCCAAAGGGGGAGTGGGAAAAACCACGACGGCGATGAATCTGGGTGCCTATCTTGCGATGCAGGGAAAGAGGGTGCTCCTTATTGATTTCGACCCGCAGTTTAACGCCACCGTCGGCTGCGGCGTGCGCTACGCGGCGGACGAAACAATTTACCACGCCCTTCTTGCCGGGGCGGCCCCGGAGCGGGTGATAAAGCAGACGTTCCTCGCTAATTTTGACATTACTCCGGCCTCGGCCGACCTTGCCGGCGGCTTGGTGGAGCTCGTCAATCTCCCCGACCGGGAAATTTATTTGCGAAATTTCGTAAACCGCCTCCGGAACAATTACGATTTTATCCTTATCGACCTGGGACCAAGCTTGAATCTCTTGACTATAAACGGCCTGATGGCCTCGGACGAAGTCATCGTGCCCATCCAGTGCGAATACTACAGCTTGGAGGGGTTGAGTCAGCTTCTCCAGACAATCGATTTGGTGAAAATAAATCTCGGTCACGACATCAAGGTGGCCGGGGCGCTCCTTACGATGTACGACAAGCGGGAAAAACTCTCCCGCGAAGTCGCCCGGGAGGTGCGGCGCCGCTTTCCTTACCGCGTCTACGAAGTGGAAATTCCTCGTTCGGTTGCCCTGGCCGAAGCGCCGAGTTTCCAAAAACCCGTTGTCCTCTACGCCCCCCAGTCATCCGGCGCCCGGGCTTACGAGCTTTTGGCGAGAGAGGTGATAGGCGAACCGATAAACACTGAGGTTTTCCACATTTGACATAAGGTTTTCATCTTCTATCATTTTTATTGGTTCGTGGCTTCTGGTATGTCTCGGACACCTTTAATAAGAGGAGCGTACGACCTCGAGTTGAGGGTCGTTCATTCATTTCGGAGGTTTACGAGCCCATGCGCGTGCATGCAAACCAAAAACAGAGGAAGGCACGGTTGAGATTCGCGGGGACGACTACTCCATAAATTTCGAGGTGTTCTTTAATTAATTATTTATTAGGACTCGAAATCTTACTTGGAGAAAAATTCCGGCGGAGCCCGATCGGGACCCCCTCTGTTTTGGTATTTACAAAAGCGGATTGACGCGGATTTTAGACGTAATAGTATAAAGACAATGCTTGGAAAAGGACTGGAGTCGTTAATTCCTAAGAAAGATAATAAAACGCCCCAAACATTTTCTTCGGGGGACAAAGATTCCGAACGGGAAGCTTTCAGTTCGCTCGCTCGCTCCTCGCCACCCAATCTCGCTCCGCTCGCGGGGCCTGGCTCGGCGTCGCGGCTCGCTCACGAAAGTTTTAACCGTTCTCCATCAGTCTCGCCTCAGAAAAGTTTAGGGCGTCAAGAGTCCATTTTCCATATTGAAGTGGAAAAAATTCAGCCGAATCCCTATCAGCCGCGGCGGACTTTCGATGAAGAAAGCTTGACTGAACTTGCGAATTCCATTCGGGAGTTCGGCATCATCCAGCCGCTCGTCGTGACCAAGGCGGAAAAAGAGACACCGACCGGAACGGAAGTTTTCTACCAGCTCATCGCCGGGGAACGGCGGTTAATGGCCGCAAAGCTCATCGGCCTGCCCCGCGTGCCGGTCATTGTGAAATATTTCGATGCCCACCGGGACAAACTCGAGATGGCCCTCGTTGAGAACATCCAGCGGAGCGACCTAAATCCTGTTGAGGCGGCCCGGGCCTATGCCCGTCTTCAGGACGAATTTAATCTCACTCAGCGGGAAATAGCGGCGAAAATCGGCAAGAGCCGGGAGACGGTCGTAAACACCGTCCGCCTCCTTGCCCTTCCCGGCAACATGCAGGAAGCGCTCGTTGAGGGTCGGCTCAACGAGTCCCAGGCCCGGCTGATTCTTGCGTCCGCCGACCCCATAAAGCAAACCGAACTTTTTGAAAGATTTTTGAGCGGCCGGCCCGCCGCGAAAATAAAAAGCGAAATCGTAAAACCCGTCGACCCGGAAGCGAAATACTGGGAGAAACGGCTTGAAGAAAAATTGGGATATCCGGTTGAGGTTCAGCGGCGCGGCGGCCGGGGGAAAATCACGGTAAAATTCAATTCGGAAGCGGAGTGGCAAAACCTCCTCGACAAGGTAATGGGGAACGAAGAATAACGTCTACCGGTTAAGCTTAAAACTCACTTCTCTTACGCTCTCCACGCTTTTGATTTTAACGAGAAGTTTTTCGATTTTCGATTTTGAGAGCGGTTCGGTTTTTATGGTTACCATCGAGAGGACGCCGCGCTTGTCGGTCGTGCTCTGGAGGTAGATGATATTTATTTTCATCGCCTTGAATTCGGCGGTGACTTCGTTCAAAAATCCGGGCCGGTCGCGGTTTATGATTTTAAATTCCGTACTCGCCGATTCACGGCTTGCGGGGAGGCGTGTCGCCCTTCGGAGTATCGCCCTAATTTGGTCGCGGGCAAGGGAGGTTTTAATGAAGCGAAGCCAGCCCTCGGAAGGGCCCTTGCCGCGCTGGGTGAGGATTTCCACTACGTCGCCCGAGTGGAGTTCGTAGTCAAGCGGCACTATTTTACCGTTTATCTTCGCCCCGATGCACTGGTTGCCGATTTCGCTGTGGATGCGGTAGGCGAAGTCGACCGGTGTCGCGCCGTAAGGCAGGTCGATAACGTCGTTCCGGGGCGTAATCACGAAAATACGGTCTTTAAAAAAGTCGACGGCAAGCGATTCCATGAAGTCCTTGTCGGAAACGTTTTGCTGCCAGTGGCGGAGCTGTTCCACCCAGAGAAGCTCCTTGCGGTTGCGGATACCCCGCCAGTTCCGGCCGTTTTTCTTCGAGTTCTTTACCTGTTCGTAGGCCCAGCGGGCGGCAATGCCGAATTCGTCTTCTTTATGCATTTCTTCCGTCCGGATTTGAAATTCGGTGATTTTGTTGCCCTCGGCGAAAACGGTGGTGTGGAGCGAACGGTAGCCGTTGGGCTTCGGCCTCGCGATATAGTCCTTTATTCGGCCCGGCAGGGGCGGCCAAATTTTATGAATTATCCCCAGGGTTTCGTAGCAATCGGAGACGGTTTTCACGACGATGCGGAGGGCGACGAGGTCGTAGATTTTTTCGAGGTCCATGTCATGGCGGTGGAGTTTTTTATACAAACTGGAGTAGTGCTTGGCCCGGGAGTCGACGGTAACCGGCTTGATGCCGTTTTTTAAGAGAAGCTTTTTAACGATTGGCTTCAGTTTCTTGGCATACCTTTCCCTTTCTTCATATCTTTCCCTTACGTTTTTAAAGAGCCACTTGTATTCTTCGGGGTGGAGGAAAGGGAAAGCGAGATCCTCCAGTTCGCCGGAGAGGCGCTGCATGCCGAGCCGGTAGGCGAGGGGCGCGTAAATTTCGCTCGTTTCCCAGGCAAAAGTTTTCTGCCGCTCGGGCGGCAGAAATTTCAGGGTAAGCATGTTGTGGCGGCGGTCGGCGAGCTTCACGATAACCACCCGCAGGTCGCGGCTGAAGGAAATAATGAATTTCCGGGTTGTTTCTATGCCCTTGTCTTTTTCCGGAAAAGGGACTTTGTCGAGTTTGGTGAGGCCGTCGACGATGGAAGCGATTTCCTTGCCGAAGCGCTTTTCAACGTCGCGGAGGGTGTAGGCCGTGTCCTCGACGATGTCGTGAAGGAGAGCGGCGGCGACGGATTCTTCATCCAAACCCCAACCGCTCACCGTTTCGGCCACCGCTTCGCAGTGGGAAAAGAACGGCTCCCCGCTTTTGCGTTTTTTGTCCTTGTGGGCGGCGCGGGCGAAAGCATAGGCCTCGCGAACCGGGCTTTTTTGAGGGTATTTTTGGAGCCAGTCGGTATTCATCGGGAATTTTAATCTTACCTTCCGGCGGTTCCCTTGACAACCTTTGATACTCCGCTAAAATATCAAAACTAGATTGGCAATAAAAGGTCGCGAGTGCCAATAAAAAACTTATGAATTTCAAACCATTATCGAATCATGTTTTCATCGAGCCGATTGGTGAAGAACAAAAGACCAAGTCGGGAATCGTTTTGCCGGAGACGGCCGAAAAGGAAAAACCGGTGAAGGGAAAAATCCTCGCCGTCGGTCCCGGCAAGCCGAATGAAAAGGGCGAACGGATAGCGATGTCGGTCAAAGTCGGCGACACGGTTCTTTTTAAGAAATACGGGCCGGACGAGATTGAACTTGACGGCAAGAAATACCTGGTCGGCGACGAGGACGACATCCTTGCAATTCTTGAGTAGTCAAAAATAGGTCCAATAAGTCCAATATTATGAGTAAAAAAATATTATTCAACGAAGAGGCGCGGAGCGCCATCAAAAAAGGCATCGATAAACTTTCCGAGGCGGTGCGGATGACGCTCGGTCCCCGGGGGCGGGCGGCGGTTATTGAAAAGGGCTACGGTGCGCCCCAGGTTACCTTTGACGGCGTTTCCGTTGCCAAGGAAATCGAACTCGAAGACAAGTACGAAAATCTCGGCGCCGATTTCATCAAGCAGGCGGCCGACAAAACCAACGACAACGTCGGCGACGGCACGACCACGGCGGTGGTCTTGGCCCATGCCATGATTGAAGAAGGCGAAAAAGCCATCCGGGAGAAGGGCTTCAACGTCATCCAGCTCGCCGAGGAACTGAAGAAGAGGAGCGAAAGCGTCGTTAAAAAACTGGAGAGTCAGAAAGAGCTCATCAACGACAATAAAAAAGTGGAGGAAGTCGCCTCCCTTTCGGCCAAAGACAAGGAAATCGGCAAGCTTATTGCCGAGGTGATGGGAAAAATCGGCAAGGAAGGCGTGGTTACGGTTGAGGACTCGAATACCATCGGTAATTCTTATGAGATGGTGGAAGGGCTTCAGTTCGACCGCGGCTACATTTCCGGCTATATGATTACCAATCCCGAACGGATGGAAGCGGCTTTGGAGGAACCCTACGTTCTCGTCACCGACCGGAAGATTTCGGCGATCGGCGATCTTCTGCCGCTTTTGGAAAAATTAATTCAGTCGGGCAAAAAGGAGCTTTTGATTATTGCCGAAGACATCGACGGGGAGGCGCTTGCCACGCTCGTCGTAAATAAACTCCGCGGCACTTTCAGCGTGCTTGCGGTCAAAGCCCCCGGTTTCGGCGACCGGAAAAAAGAGATGTTGGAAGACGTCGCCATCGTGACCGGCGCCACTTTCATTTCCGAAGATTTGGGGAAGAAACTGGAGAGCGCGGAAGTCGCCGACCTCGGCCGCGCCCGGCGGGTCGTCGCCGACAAGGATTCGACGACCATCGTCGACGGCGGCGGTGACAAGAAAGTCATTGAAGAGAGAATTCAGCGGCTCAAAGCCCAGATTAAGGCGACCGATTCGGACTTCGACAAAGAGAAACTGCAGGAGCGGCTCGGCAAGATTTCGGGCGGCGTGGCGGTGATAAAAGTCGGCGCCCCGACCGAATCGGCCCAGAAAGAACTGAAACAGAGAGTGGAGGATGCGGTTCACGCGACGCGGGCGGCGATGGAAGAAGGCATCGTGCCGGGCGGCGGGATGGCTCTCTATCATGCCGCGCCGGATGGTTCTTCCGAACCGTCCTCGGTCAGCGGGGCCGTGAACATGATTCTAAATAAAGCTCGGGAAGCGCCCCTCCGGGCCATCATCGCAAACAGCGGCGTCTCGCCCGAGGAGGTCGTTGGGAAACTGGCGGATGAAAAGGACATTTGGGTTGGGTTTAACGCTATAACCAATAAAATCGCCAACTTGAAGGAAGCGGGCATCATCGACCCCTTGAAAGTGACCAAAACCGCCTTTTTGAACGCCATCTCGGTCGCCGCGAATTACTTGACGGTGGGGGTGGCCATTACCGAGATACCGGAGAAGAAAGACAGTAATGCGTCAGGCGGCGGAGGAACCTGCCCTACCTGCCCGGGTTATTAAAAGCTTTTTGCTTATTGAAAACCCTCATTTTATAAGGGTTTTTGGCTCCCCACTCTTCCTAAGGGAGTGGGGGGGGTTGACTTTCCGGTTGGGGATAGTATAATGGGAGCATAAGCCTATGAAACGGGCTATTTTTTTTGGAATAAGCGATTCCGCCTGGGCAAGGAAAGCCCTTGCTTGGATAAAAAGAAGGGTGATTACCGGTTTTATCTCGTTTGTCTTTGTCGCAATCGGTATCGTTACCCCCTTAAGAGCTCTTTACCCTTCGGTCGTCATTGCCGACGACCGGTCGCCTTATCGCACGGCCGAGGTGATTTTAACGGCTTATTCCTCGAGTCCGGACGAGACCGACGACACTCCTTACATAACCGCCTTCGGGACGGAAGTAAGGGACGGGGTAATAGCCAACAACTGTCTTCCTTATGGTATGAAGGTCCAGATCCCCGAGCTTTTCGGCGATAAGGTTTTTGTCGTTGAAGACCGGAAACACTCCCGCTATAGCTGCAGCTGGGTTGACGTTTGGTATCCCTCCAAGGAAGAAGCCAAGAAGTTCGGCATCGCCCGACAGGTGGAGATGCTGATTTTTGAATGACATAGAATTTTTTCTTTCCGCTCGCCCCGTATAATTCCCCGGAGAGGACCGGTGAGTCCGGTTCATAAAAGAAAAATTTCGGATTATCCCGGTTGTGTTAAAATAATTTAGATGTTGGTAATTCCCGTTATAAATTGCCCGGATTCGGGGTGCGTCAGGGAGAAAATAAAAAAAGTGAGAGAGTTCGGCGCCGAGTGGGCGCATGTTGACGTTGCCGACGGAAAATTCACCGAGGCCAGAACCTGGAACAACCCGGAAGATCTTGAGTTGTTTGCCGACGACTTCGGCGACGTGAAGCTGGAGGTTCATCTGATGGTTTCCGAACCGCAGACGGCAGTCGGGGACTGGCTCCGCGCCGGGGTGAACCGGATTATCGTTCACTTTGAGGCGCTCAGCGACCCCGCCGCTACGGGCGGGGCAGGCGGGTGGGAAATAATCTGCGACAAGATAGAGCGGGAAGGGCGGGAGCTGGGACTGGCCATAAATCCCGAGACGCCGACTCATGTTCTTACGCCTTACCTCAAAGCGGTTTCTTTGATTGAGCTTTTGGCGGTCAGCCCCGGGCCGGCCGGCCAGAAATTCAATCCGGCGATAATCGGGAAGCTGAAAGAGCTGAAAGCACGGGAGCCGGAATTGGTCGTGGAAATAGATGGCGGGGTGGATTTGGAAACGGCAAAAATGCTGAAAATTGCGGGCGCCGATATCGTCGCTTCGGCCTCCTACATCTGGGGAAGCAAAAATCCCAAGGGAGCTTTTAATAAATTAGGGAACGTGTAGAATGGTTAAGAAAATGGGCAAGCCAAAATATATTTTCGTGGTCGGCGGAGTGATGTCCTCGGTAGGCAAGGGGGTGGCGGCCGCTTCCATCGGTAAGGTTTTGCAGTCGCGGGGCTACCGGGTGGCGAATCTCAAGGCCGACATGTACGTGAATGTCGATGCCGGCACCATCCGGCCGGCCGAACACGGCGAGGTTTTCGTCGGCGACGATGGCGTTGAAGCGGACCAGGATTTGGGCAACTACGAGCGGTTCACGGACCAAGTTTCCACCCGCGAGGATTACATTACCACCGGCCAGATTTACGCCGAGCTCATCAAGAGAGAAAGAAATCTGGAGTTCGGCGGCGAGGACGTGGAAGTGGTGCCGGACGTGCCGAACGAAATCATCCGGCGCATCAAGCTTTGCCAAAAGAAAAACAAGTCGGAAGTAACGATTGTCGAGTACGGCGGCACTGTCGGGGAGTATCAGCTCCTCATTTTTTTGGAAGCGGCGCGGATGATGAAGGCGAAAGACCCGGGCAACGTTTTCTCGGTTCTCGTGAGTTTTCTGCCGACACCCCGCATTTTGGGCGAGCAGAAATCAAAACCGACCCAGTATGCCATTCAAACCCTGAATTCGGCGGGCATTAATCCCGATTTCATAATCTGCCGGTCGGAGGCGCCGGTTACCGACCACATCAAAAAAACCATCAGCACGGTCTGTTCTCTGTCGGTTGAACGGATAGTTTCCTCGCCCGACGTTTATTCCATTTACGACATTCCCGTCAATCTGGAGAAGGAGAAATTCGGTGAGACACTCCTCAAAACCATAGGACTGCCGCCTCGCCGGGCCGATTTAAAGAACTGGGCCGCTCTTGCCCGGAAAATCAAGAAACTCAAGAAAACGGTGAAAATCGGCATCGTCGGAAAATATTTCAATTTCAAATCGTGCAAGGACACCTACATTTCGGTGATTGAATCGATAAACCACGCCGCTTGGGGCGGGAATCGCCGGCCGGAAATTCTCTGGCTTGATTCTGAGAAGTACGAGAAGGACCGCCGGAAACTCAAAGAACTTGACGAGCTTGACGGTATCATTATTCCCGGCGGTTTCGGTTCGCGGGGAATCGAGGGAATGATTCTTGCCGCCGATTACGCGCGGCGCAACAAAATTCCTTATTTCGGACTTTGTTTGGGGATGCAGGTTATGGTTATTTCTTTCGCCCGGAACGTTTTGGGGCTGAAGAAAGCGAACTCAACCGAGTTCGCGCCGAAGTCGCCTCATCCGGTCATCGCGACGATGGCGGACCAGGTGGAAAAAATAAAGACGAAAAATTACGGAGCAACGATGAGATTGGGGGTTTATCCTTGCGTTTTGACGCCGGGTACGCAGGCCGCCGCCGCTTACGGCGATAAGAAGAAGAAAGTTCACGAGCGCCACCGGCACCGCTACGAGGTTAATAACGCTTACGTGAAAAAGCTGGAGAACAGGGGTTTGGTTTTTTCGGGGCGGTACCGGAAGGGAAATTTGATGGAAATAGCCGAGTTGCCGAAGAGTGAACACCCGTTTTACCTCGGCACCCAGTTTCATCCGGAGTTCAAGTCGCGGCCGCTTTCGCCTCATCCGCTTTTTGCCGCATTTATCAAAGCGGCAACGGGCAAAAAATAGGCGATTAGACCGAAATCGGTTATAATGAGGTATAAATGGAGGCCTTGCATGAGGGTAAATTAAAGCGTTTGGAGGAGCTTGCGACGAGTATTCGGGAGACGATAATCGAGACGCTGATTGAGGCGGGGAGCGGGCATACGGCCGGGTCTCTGGGAATGGCCGATGTTTTTACGGCTCTTTACTTTCATGTTTTGCGGCACCGCCCCGGCAATCCGGACTGGCCGGAGCGGGACCGGCTGATTCTCTCAAACGGCCACATCTGTCCGGTGCGCTACGTTGCCATGGCCTACGCCGGCTATTTTCCGGTTGATGAACTGAAGACGCTCCGCCAAATAAATTCGCGCCTGCAGGGCCACCCTCACCGGACGGCTTTACCCGGGGTGGAGACCACTTCCGGACCCTTAGGTTCGGGTCTTTCGCAGGCGATAGGCGTGGCGCTTGCAGCGCGGCTTGATAATAAAAAGTACCGTACCTATTGCATTACCTCGGATGCTGAAATTCAAGAAGGCAATTATTGGGAGGCGGTAATGTTTGCCGGAAAACAGAAGCACAAATTGAGCAACCTCACCGTCATCGTTGACCGGAACAACATCCAGATTGACGGTTTTACCGAGGACGTGATGCCCTTGGAGCCCCTTTCGGAAAAATTCCGGGCTTTCAATTGGCATGTCCTTGAAATTGACGGGCACAATATGGCCGATTTCGTTGCCGCCGTCTCCGAAGCGGAAGCGATTTACGAAAAGCCGACGGTGATTATTGCCCACACCGTGCCGGGCAAGGGCGTGAGTTTTATGGAAAACGATTTCAAGTGGCACGGCAGTCCGCCGGGCAAGATGAAACACCCGGACGAGCCGCCGCCGGAGAAACAAGGCGAGCTGGCGCTCAAGGAATTAAGGACGCTGGGGAAAAGAATCAAAAGCGAACACGAATAATTATGCTTAATTCCGAAGTGAAACTTAATCCGCAGATTTTCGATGAAGACGTTGAAGCGAAACCGACCCGGGACGGATACGGCGAGGGACTTTTGGCGGCGGGGGAGCAGAACCCGAACGTGGTGGCGCTCTGCGCCGACCTTACGGAGTCGACGCGGACGGAAGCGTTCGCCAAAAAATATCCGGAAAGGTTTTTTGAGGTGGGAGTGGCCGAGCAGAACATGGCGACCATCGCCGCCGGTTTGGGAATCTCCGGCAAAATTCCTTTCATTTCTTCTTACGCCACTTTCTCGCCGGGCCGGAATTGGGAGCAAATCCGGACGACCATCGCCTACAACGATTCCAACGTGAAAATTGCTGGCCATCACGGCGGGGTTTCGGTGGGGCCGGACGGTGCCACTCATCAGGCAACGGAGGATATTGCGATA
>CAZUMB010000011.1:0-14538 GCA_964621575.1 uncultured Candidatus Saccharibacteria bacterium | reverse complement strand
CGCGCCGAGAAGAAAGGGCGGAAGAATTTCGAGGCCGAAGAAGGGCGTGAGAAGAAAAACAAGCATCCCGAGCAAGCCGACGTAAAAGGTGTAGGCCCGCGGGTCGGGCAGCGGTCCGGAGAGAAGGTAGCGGTCGACGACGGAAACCAAGCCCAGGAGGGCGTAGGCGGCAAGCGTAACCCAGAGCCAGGTCATAAAATCTCGGCGATTTTATCCGCGCCGTCCCTTTTTACTTTTTGAAAACCCGCTTCCGCCGCCTCCGCCAGCCGTCCGTTCCGAATCATCTTCATCAGCCACCGGCCGGCTTCCCCCGGTTTTTCTTGGGGAACGCCCGCTCCGAGCTTCACCAGCCATTCCTTGTTTTTGACCTCGTGCGCCCCCAAGGGCGGGGCAATCAGGATGGGCAGGCCCAAACCCGCGTAGAAGGAGAGTTCCGACGGCTTGGTCCACAAAACGTCGGTTTCGGCGACGGTTTTGTCGAATTTTTGGAAATATTCTTCCTTTGTTTCGTTTTGAATTACGGAAATTCCTTTATCAAGAAAATTTTCGAGCCCCGACTTTTGCGCCTGTTTGCGGAACTTCAAGCCGAGATTTTTATGAAGGCCGGCGATGAGGTTAAGCGTCAAATCGCCTTTCTTTATGGCCGGGGCGAGGCCTTGAATGATTTTGAGGGCGATTTTGCCCTGGGCGCCGGCCCCGCCGATGGCGAAAGTTACGGTCGTCGGCCGCCCGCCTTTTCCCCGAAGAGTCCCGAGCCGCCGCCTCAAATTACCTTCCGCATTTTTGACGAGCTCTGCCGGCAGGGGAAAGCCGGTCAGAAAAACTTTTTCCGGATTTACGCCGTAGCTTATAAGCCGTTCTTCGGCCGCCTCGGTCGGGGCAAAATAGGTGATTCGGCTCGATTCCGGGTTGAGGGGCGCCCAAGCCCTCGAAATGTCGGCGTCCGTAACCAGAACGTAAATCGGTCCTCCGTAATTCCACTGCTCGGCCATGTGGCCGATGGTAAAGAAAGTTGCAAGAAGGGGAAGGGGATTTTTGTTCAGCTTTTCGATTAAATCCCGACCCCATCCTCTTTTGATGAGTTTATGCCCTTGCTTCAGCTGGAAAGTCGGCTTTGATTTTCCGGGGAGCGTTCCGCCCACCCGCTGAAAGTAGTCGAAACCTTTGAAGATGAGAGTGCCGAAAAGACCTCTTTCCTTCATTCGGGAAATGGCGTTGTAAAACTTGGTTGAATTTTCCCAGATCAGACGGTCTCCTTTGGGAATGCCGTCGTAGGAATCAGCGGTGACGATTCTGCTTTCGTCGGCGAGGAACGCCAGCGGCCTCGCCGCCCGGAGATGACCGTAGCCCATCTCCACCGATACCACGTATGCTTTCTTATCGCCCGTCATTAATCAAAACCTTTTCATTTATTTTAGCATTCGGGCAATCGTTCTCTCTAACCGTTCTCGCTTAAAAACAGCGAGGACGACTTTTTAGGGTCGTCCTCCGTGCGTTCTTGAGTCCAGCCAGTGCCTCCAACTGGCGGAGAGGGCGACGATGAACAGGCTGACGAGAACGAGCCATATCGCCCACATTACCGCCATTCCGAGAAGAAGGCGCGACAGAACCAGGTACGCCAGTTTCAGCCCTAGCATACTCGCCTCCGGGAAAAGAGGAACCGGGACCTGCGCTACTCTCTTTATAACACCGGCAAAACCCCCGCGTCAATTTTCCCGATTCAGGTATTTTTTGCCTTTGATTTTATCCGGCAGGAAGCTCCCTTCGGAATATTTTTCGTAATCTTTGCCGTAGCCGAGTTCCTTCATAAGTTTTGTCGGAGCATTCCTGACTTTGAGCGGGACGGGCAGATTCCCGTGTTCTTTTGCGTCTTCTACCGCTGCGAAGTAGGCGTCGTAGGAGGCGCGGCTCTTCGGCGCCCGGGCAAGGTAGGTGGCGCCGTGGGCAAGGTTTATCGCGCACTCGGGGTAGCCGATGGTTTCCACCGCCCGGAAAACGTTGTTCGCGACGGTGAGGGCCTGGGGGTCCGCGAGTCCCACGTCTTCCGAGGCGAAAATCACCATCCGCCGGGCGATGAACTTCGGGTCTTCGCCGGCTGAAACCATCCGGGCGAGGTAATAAAGGGCGGCGTCCGGCTGGCTCGCCCGCATGGACTTGATGAAAGCGGAGATGGTGTTGTAGTGCTCGTCGGCTTTTTTGTCGTAGCGGAGAAATTTATTCTGAATAGTGTTTGTGAGGTTGGGGACGGAGAGTTCGCCGTAGAACTTCATCGCGTTTTCGATGACGGTGATGGCCTGGCGGGCGTCGCCGTTTGCCATCTTGATTATCCAGTCCCGCGACTCCGGCTTCATCGGAAAACCGGTTCGAGCGACGATGGTCTCCATTTCTTTGTCGGAGAGTTCGTTTAAAACGAAAACCCGGCAGCGGGAAAGAAGAGGAGCAATGACTTCAAAACTAGGATTCTCGGTCGTCGCCCCGATTAAAGTAAGGTCGCCGGTTTCGACGTAAGGAAGCAGAAAATCCTGCTGAGCTTTATTGAAGCGGTGAATTTCATCGATAAATAGGATTTTCGGTTTAGGGGGTTTGCTTGGAATTAAAGGAATGGGAGCGAGCGAACCGGTCGAGGAGGTCAAGACTTGGCCTAGCGGCCCGGAGCGGCCTCTACGACCGGTTTGCGAGCGACTGGTCCCAAGCACATTTTTTATGTCGTCCTTGCCGGCCGAAACCGCCGAAAGTCCGTGATAGTCGGCTCCCAGGGCCTTCGCGTAAATCCCGGCGAGTGTCGTTTTCCCGCAGCCGGGCGGTCCCCACAGGATGAAGGAGAAAAGGTGTTTCTGCTCTATCGCAATCCGGAGCGGCCCTGCCCCGAGTCCAGTCGAGGGGTTGCCGGAGCCGACCAAGTGTTCCTGCCCGACAAACTCCTCTAATTTTTTTGGTCTGATTTTTGAAGCTAAAGGTTCCATTACCTTTAACTTTAGCTAAAAAGACGATTTTTAAAAAGCAGTGAGGGCGGCCCTTGTGGGGGCCGCCCTCCGCGTGTGTCATTTTACTCTAAAAAGATTCTTAATTTCTTTCTTGGCGCGCTCAAGGACGTTTTTTCTCGATTTCGGAAGGTTTTTTCCGGCCCGGTTGATGTAGAAGTTGAGCATCGACATCGCCGACTGGTAAGCCGTGCCCTTTTTGCGCCGGCTTTTTTGGGCGGATTTTTTCAGCGATCGGGCGATTTTCTTCGGGTCGGACCGGGTAAAAACTCCGGCCTCCGTATCCAGAGCGTTCGATTCCCGGGTCACTCTCGCCGACCAGTATCTTGTGTGTTTTTCCGTCTTCTTCGGCATGGAATTATTCATTCTACCAAAAAAGCCCCGATACGGGGCTTTTTTGGTTCTAAACTTACTAACCTATCTTTTCAACTTTCACGGCGTTCGGGCCTTTCTCGGATTGCTCAATTTCGAACTTCACTTTGTCTCCCTCCTTCAAACTGTCGAAGTCAGTTCCGATCAGGCTGTTAGAGTGGAAGAACAAGTCCTTTTCTTCGCCTTCTCTCCCGATAAAGCCAAAACCCCTGTCGGTAAGTCGTTTAATAACACCTTCCATGTAGATTTTATTTTTAGTGTTTTACTTCAGTAATTGCAGAATTCGACCACCTCTCTACTTTCCTGAATGTTCTTAACGATAAAGGTTTATGGGGCAAATGCCAATAGTTTCCGGATATCCCGCTGACATAACTTTTCTTTCGGTTATTGGTTTATTTTATACCTTATAACATCAAAAAAACAGATCTTTCTAGAAACGAGAGGAGGGCGGGCCGCTAAAAGCGACTCGCCCTCCGGGCTGTTAGCTCGCGAGGCGGGCGTAGAGCGAGAGCGGCATCCGCCACAGGACGTTTTCCCGTCTCCGCCACGTCTCGGGCGAGCGGGTGCGGCGCTGGACGGACTCCGGGCAGAACCAGGAACCCTCCTCCTCGCCGAGCGCTCTGGGGTCGACGGGGAAAACCGCGACTCCTTCCACGCGCTCGTCGACCGCGAACCGCAGGTCGCGGAGACAGCGATCAAGGTGTGGAAGGGCGGCGACAACGAAGAGCTCGGCGATTCGCCGCCGGATGACCCAGTCGACCGCCGCTCGGGCAAGGCGAAGAGTCGGCGGAGGATGGCCAAGTTCTTCCGGGACGTACTCGACATCCACCTCGCCCGGCAAGAATCTGATGTCCCGCTGAGTGAAGATGGGGCCGCCGAATTCCCGCGAAGCTTTCAGCGCGATCCGGGCCAAACGCCGGTTCGGCGGAATGTCCGCCGGAGAACCGAACGCGAAGGCAACAACGCCGGCGTTACTCATCGGTCACCTCCAGGGTTAAGGAATGCTAAATAAAGGAATACAACAGAAAATTTTCTCTGTCAACTATGGCTGGAAGAGTTCTTCCGGCAGGAATTTCACGTTTTGCGCTTCGGGGAATTGTTTGGCCGTCGCCTCGATCTGGAACCAGAGAATGCCGACGCGGCACGAGCCGCCGCCGCTTCTGTTTTGCGGGTCGTCAAATTTCAAAGTGAGAAGGCCGTCTTGAAGAGAAACGCTCTCAAGCGAAAATCCGGGCAGAGGATACTCGGTGCCGATTCCCGAAGCCCGCTCTTTTTCGGTAAGATAACCCTCAAGGAGCAGACGGATAGTGTCTTCAATCGGTGTCGCGCCGACGGCGATTTCCCGCTCGACCGGCACGAGGCCCTGCCGGCTGCAGAGAATGTTCCCTTCGGCATCGCGGTCAAGGTTCTCGTTGTAGTAATAAAGTTTTACGATGCGCGGCGCTTCCACCCGCCGGTTCCGGATGAAAACGCTTTTCCGTTCCCGTTCCAGGCCGCGCTCGAAGAAAATGTCGTAAGAACCCGCCTCTTCGTAGGAGTTGAAAGACACGACGGTGAGGGCATAGCTTTCGCCGATACTTTCCACGGCGGTTTTGGCCGCTTCCATTATATCCGGCGTCATCTCAAAACTTCGGAGACACGCTCCTACTTCTTCGTTCCAGCCGTAGCCGGCGGGCGTAAGACAGCCGTGTTCGTCGCGGTCGCCGCCGATTGCGGGTGCCTGCGTGCGGGGGGTAAGAAAATAAGCTCCGGCAACAAGAACGGCGACTATGAGAATCAGGATTATAACGAGGGTGGAGCGGTTCATATGCTAATATTATACATATGGCGATAAAGTTTATCTACACGATATTTTTGGCTCTGCTTGTCGCTCTCTTCGTGGGATTGGGGATAGATACTTTTTATCCCGGCCCGGACGCGCCCGAGTATCCGGTGGAACTTGAGAAGGTGGAGTCCTGCTGCGAGGAGACGCCGGAACAGGCGGAAGCGCGGATAGCGTTCAACGAAGCCCAAAGAAAATATCAGGATGAGATGAAGCCCTACAATCAGGCGGTCTCGATTGCGTCGCTTGTCGCCGCCATCATCATCCTGGTCGTGAGTTTGACGCTTTTCAACAAAATCAAAGTGATTGCCGACGGCCTTCTCCTCGGCGGAGTTTTTACCACGCTCTACAGCATCATCCGGGGAATGATGACCGAAAATTCCCGGTTCCGGTTTCTCCTTGTGACAATCGGCATCATTATCGCCTTCGTCCTGGGTTACGTTAAATTCATCAGGTTGCGGAGGGAAGCCGAATAAAATTTTCTTTCCAAACAAAAAACGCCCGCCCGGGCGTTTTTTGTTCTCTTGATTTTTATTTACTGAATAATCTCACCAGCCAGCCGAAGAGGCCGAAATCACCCTCCCGCTCCTTGATGAAATTTTCGATTCTTACCTGTTCTTGTTCCAGGGTTTGAATCTGGTTTTGGAGCTCGGTTTTGTCGCCTTCGTTTTCAACGTTTTCCGTAAACCGGTTTAATTGTTCCAGCCGATTTTGCGTTTGGACCATCTCGCTCCGCAACGTTCCCAGGTTCTTGTAGTCGGGGCCGAGAAAGAAGGTTTTCACCCTGTTTCTTTCCTCAACTTTTCTCATCGCCCGGACGGTCGTGCTCGCCGACTGGTTTTGTTCCTGGGCAACCGTTCTCACCTGTTCGCCGATTCCGCCTTCTCTATCGGCAACCTGGAGAAGATTCTGAACGAAGTCCGCCACGGTGCTCCGATGTTCTTCGGCATTAATCTGTTCCCGGTTCTGTACCCGGTTTTGCAGTCCTATCGTCGAGGTGCTTGAGGTGCTTTCATCCTCGCCTTGGTCTGCCGTTTGTGCTTGCTGTTGAACCTGAACTTGATTGCTTGCTCCGGCGCCTTTGTTTTGGGCGGCGGCGCAGGCGCCGGTCGCGAAAGTGATAAAAAGCGCCAGAGTAAGCACTAAAATCTTGCTTCTCATCGTTTTTGAGAATTTAATTTCCGTATCGACCTTTAATATCTATAACGATTGGCGTAATCAATTCGTAACTTGTCCGCAATAAGCGCAGCGCTTGGCGTCAATGGGGATCTCGCTCAGGCACTCTTTGCATTTCTTTGTGGTCGGGTCGGCCGGCGGTTCTTTACGGGAACGGCTGACGAGAATGTTCATCGGTTTTACGACGAAAAAGAAAATGGCGGCGGCGACGAGAATGAAAGAGATTAAGGCGTTTAAAAGATGGCCGAGTCGGAAGACGCTCCCGTTTATGGTAAAGCTAAGGCCGGAGAAGTCGGGGATTTGGACGATGGCGGCGATGAGGGGAGTGAAGAAATCGGAGACGAGGGCGGTGACCACCGTTCCGAAAGCGGCACCGATGACGACGCCGACCGCAAGGTCAACGACGTTTCCCCGAAGCAGAAATTGTTTAAACTCTTTTAGCATATTCCTTAAATTATAACACTCCCGGTGTATAATCATAATATATGGAAAGAAAAATATTGGTGACGGGGGCCTTGGGCCAGATCGGTTCCGAGCTTGTTCCGGCCCTTCGCAAAAAATTCGGCGGAGAAAACGTCGTCGCCGTCGGCCACAGTAAAGAGCCGAGCGAGGAATTCCGGAACGCCGGGCCTTTTGAGAAAGCCGACGCCGGCAACAAGGAAGAAATAAAATCCCTGATTGAAAAATACAAAATCAATACCATCTACCACTTGGTCGGCATTTTGTCGGCGACCGGCGAAAAGAATCCCGATCTTGCCTGGGAGGTGAACATGAATAGTTTGAAAAACGTTTTGGACCTCGCCGTGGAGCACAAAATAGAGCGGATGTTCTGGCCGAGCTCCATCGCCGCTTTCGGCCCGACAACGCCTCTTTTTGACACGCCCCAGCAAACGGTTTTGGAACCGACGACTATGTACGGCGTCACGAAAGTCGCCGGAGAACTGCTTTGTCAGTACTATCACGTGAAATACGGTTTGGATGTGAGGAGTTTGCGCTATCCGGGAATAATTTCCTGGAAAACTCCCCCCGGGGGCGGCACCACCGATTATGCGGTCGCCATCTATTACGAAGCTTTAAAGAAGGGAAGCTACGACTGTTTTGTGAACGAAAAAACCGTTCTGCCGATGATGTATATGGACGATGCGGTCAAGGCCACCTTAAAGCTCATGGATGCCGAACCGGAAAAGATAACGGTGAGAACCTCTTACAATCTTGCCGCCGTGAGTTTTTCGGCCGGGGAGCTCGCCGAAAACGTTAAAAAGCGCGTGCCCGGTTTCAAATGTACCTTTACGCCGGACAGCCGGCAGAAAATAGCCGATTCCTGGCCGAAGACGATTGACGACTCCAAGGCCAGAGAGGACTGGAGCTGGCGGCATGAGTTCGATCTCGACCGGATTTCCGAGGAGATGATTGAGAACCTGTCTTCCAAATGACATGTGCGGAATCGTTGGGTACGTAGGTGAAAAAAATTCCTTGCCGATTTTAATAAACGGGTTGGAGGCGCTTGAATACCGCGGTTATGATTCCGCGGGCGTTGCCGTGCTCTCGGGCGGAAAAGTCGCGGTAAGAAAGAGTGTTGGCCGGGTTAAAGCGCTTGAGAAAAACCTGAAAGACGGCGCCGATTTGGCCGGTCATCTCGGTATCGGTCATACCCGCTGGGCGACGCACGGCGCGCCGAGCGAAACGAACGCTCACCCCCACGGCGATTGCAGGGGACGCGTGTTCGTCGTTCACAACGGAATAATCGAAAATTACAAAGAACTGAAAGAGTATCTCCGGAATCGCGGCCACGTTTTTCTTTCCGATACCGATACCGAAGTCGTTCCGCATCTCATCGAGGATTTTCTGAGAAGCGGCGGCGATTTCAGCGCCGCTCTTCTCGACGCGCTCAAAATGATAAAAGGCGCATTCGCTTTCGCGATAATCGATTCGAAGAATCCCGAAACTTTGTACGCCGTCAGGTTTTCCAGCCCGCTCGTAATCGGGGTCGGGAACGGCGAGAATTTTTTGGCTTCCGACCCCTCGGCTCTCGTGGGAAAAACGAAAGAAGTCATTTACCTGAAGGACGGGGAGATTGCGGAAATAACAAAGGGGAATGTCAGCGTCGTCAATCTTGAAAACCAGAAAACCCCGTCCGAGGTGGTGCGCCTCGAGTGGGATTTGGAACAGGCCCAGAAGGGGAATTACCCGCATTTCATGCTCAAGGAAATTTTTGAGGGCCCGGAAGTCGTTCGCTCGACGCTGCGGGGACGGCTCAAGAGCGGGGAAAATCTCGTCAAGCTGGGCGGCCTGGAACAGGTGGCGGATAAACTGAAGAAAGTCAGAAGACTGCTGATTCTGGCTTGCGGCACTTCTTATTATGCCGGTTTGATTGGCGAGTATTTATTCGAGGAAATAGCAAAGATACCGACGGAGGTTCACTTCGCTTCCGAGTTTCGTTACCGGGAAGAGCCGTTCGAGAAAGGGACGGCGGCGGTGGCGATTTCCCAGTCCGGCGAAACCGCCGACACCCTGGCCGCCGTTCACAAAGCGAAGGAGCGCGGCTTGCTGACGCTCGGCGTCGTAAACGTCGTCGGTTCCACCATTTCGCGGGAAACGGATGCGGGAGTTTACAATCACGCCGGTCCGGAAATCGGCGTTGCGTCCACCAAAGCGTTCATATCGCAGCTTACCGTACTTGCGTTGATGTCAGTGTATCTCTCGAAATCCAACGGTCATTCATTGAATCATGTTCTCCTCCGGGAACTGGAGAAAATTTCGGAAAAGATGGAGGTTGTTTTGGGCAGAGCTTCGGAATTGGAAAAGCTGGCGGGAAAATATAAAAACTGCGACAACTTTTTGTTTCTGGGACGGCGTTATAACTATCCGGTGGCGCTCGAAGGCGCTCTCAAGCTGAAGGAAGTATCGTACATTCATGCCGAAGGTTACGGCGCCGGCGAAATGAAGCACGGGCCGATTGCCATGATTAGCGAAAAGTTTCCGACTATGGCAGTAGTTCCCCAAAACAGCGTTTCGGAAAAAATGTTTTCGAATCTCGAAGAAATAAAAGCGCGCAAAGGGCCGATATTTGCGATTGCCACGGAAGGCGACAGGGAGATAAGGTCGCTCGCCAACGATGTTTTCTTTGTGCCCGAAACAATTGAGCCGCTGGAATCCTTTTTGACGGTCCTGCCGCTTCAGCTGTTCGCTTATTATGTCGGGACCAAGCGGGGATTCGACGTCGATAAGCCGAGGAATCTCGCCAAATCCGTAACCGTTGAGTAACGCGTCCGGCGGGGACGACTCACTATTTCTTTAGCCAGTAAACAATTTTAGTCCTTTTGTTGTTCATAATGTTTTTGGAAAGCCCTCAACCTTTCTTTATTTAGCTATATCAAATCTTATAATGTAAAAATGGAGCGTTCTTCGCATTCGAAACTCGCCTTCGATTCCACTCTTCACTGCCTTGCCGGCTGCGGTCTGGGTGAGGTCTTCGGCGTGGTTTTGGGAACGGCCTTCGGGCTTATAAGCTGGCTCTCAATAGTTTTGGGGGTAGCGCTGGGCTTCGTCTTCGGATTTCTTTTGGGGATTATCCCCTTGGTGAAACACGGCCAGTCCCCTTGGGAGGCCTTCAAGATAATATTCCTCGCCGAGTTCGTCTCGATTGCGGTCATGGAAACGGCCGAGGTTTTGGCCGAGGTTTACATTCCCGGCGTCATGACTGCCGGCCTCTCCGAGCCGATTTTCTGGCTGGGGATGTTTATGGCTCTCGTTGCCGGCTTCGCCGCCGCCTATCCCGTGAATTACTTGATGGTCCGCCGCGGCGTCCGTCACCATCATTAAAGTTGCTCGCTTGGCGGACTCCCTGTTTGTCTGAGAGTATGCGATCAGGCACAAACAGCAGTACTTTAGTAACGGCTTTCGAACCCATTCTTGTTGTTCTTTCCGAAGTCCCTCTTACTTTATAAGAGTTCGAATAATGGAAATGTTCTTAACTCCTTCTTCGTCATTTCTTGAAATTAACAGAATAACGTTGGTCCCGATTTCGCCACTAATTTTTTTAACCGCATCCACAACGGCAACGCCAACAGCGTTTTCGCCGTTTATTGCTAAAATTTTATCACCAATTCGCAAACCTGCTTTTTCAGCCGATGAGCCGCCCGTAAAACCCAGAACGGTTAACTGGCCGTTTTTAATGCCGATCTCCACGCCGATACCGCCAAGATTACTACTAACGCCTTCTTCAATTTTTCTTGATACCTCCTGGATTTCCCCTTGGGTTTCCCTTTGGATTTTCCTCTCTTCTTCTGACAAGGAAGGCGCGGGGACGGTCTTTAGTTCAACGGATTGATAGGTTTTTATTGAGGAGACCGAAAGAAGAATGAAGCATTCATTCGCTTCCGTCACTCCAAACTCTCCGCATTTAGCCTCAAGCGTTGTGCATATCTCCGGTGGTCCTCCCAGTCCTGTGCAGTAGTCTTCAATTTGTTCGAATGACTTGAATTTCTCAGGAGGAAATTGCTCGCACATCTCCGGCGTTCCTCCCTGTTCCGCGCAAATGTCTCTGAGCGATTTGGACGTGTCAATGCCCTCAAGGGCTTTCTCTATCTCTAATTCCTGCTGAACCTTTGTCTGGATGTTTTCCCTGACTTTTTGCGGAATACTCTCCGGTAGAGAAATTTTTTCCGGGACGTCTCTTAAAGCGTTCTGTTCCTTGAGAACTTCGGCTGCTTTTTCGTGTCCTTTTACCGAAACTTTCATTGCGTTTTCAATGGCGGACTTTGCCTGCTCGGGGACTTTTTCGTAAACTTCGGCCAGAACCTCAAGGTGTTTGGAGGTTGCCTGACCGATTCTAATCATAACTTCTTCGGTATTTTCGCCTTTAGCTTGCGCTTTTTCCGCGCTGGCTATGCTGTTTTGTAATTGCACTTTGTACCTTTCCAGGGTTTTCTCCGCCAATTCTGATTTTCCTTTCTCCACTACGGCTTTTACTTCGGCTAATCTTTCGGTAGCCAGGACGGCGCGCCTTTCGGCTTTTTTGACGTCACCGAAGGTAAAAAAAGTACCGATTGCTTCCGTGACCCTTTCCAGGAAATAAAACGGGCTGTCGGGGGTAAGCCCCGGGTCCGGAAGTTCTGTTTCGCCCCGAACCGTGCTTTGCTCTGGTTCTGGGGTCCCTTGAGCTAAAACTCCCGTTCCGAGGGAGAACAGAAATACTGAAGTTATTATTAAAGATATCGCTTTCATGAATTAAATACTTCTTACGCCTTACTAACCCCTCATCTTTATTCTATCAAAAAAACCGCCTGATTGGCGATTTCTCTGGCAGGGGGACTAATAGAGGAAGCTACAGCTTGTAAGTACTCTCTTTTCTGCGGTCAATAGCCAGCACTGAAATATCTTTCTTGTCTTTTGTAAAAATAATCCTTATATCGCCCTTGCGAACCCTGAAAAAGTTTTGATGTCCTTTTAGTTTTTTGACGTCCAAACTTTTCCAATTTAAAGAAACAACCGCCTCGATTAGTGACTCGATCGCTTTTCTTTCCCTTTTACTGAATTTAGAAAGAAGTTTTTTTAGGTTAGGCATTCAGTTTCCGGAGCGCTTTCAGGACATCGCTTGCTGGTACGCCTTCTTTTTTTATCGAGGTAAAGTCAACAACCCGTTCCCACATATCCTCGCTTTCGGGGGAGGAGATTTTCAACACTGGCTTTGAGCGGCGAACCACAATAAAAGATTTGCCTTTTTTCACTTCGGCAATATAGCTTTCGATGTTTTGCCGTAGCTCCTTAAGACCAACAATCGAGTTTTTCATATACCGTAAGTTTATCTTAAGATTAACTTGAAGTCAATAGCCCCGTGGATATCCAATTTCATAGCTCAACATTGTGAACAGCGTTAGAACGATAATTCAAAAGCAAACTGAGTACATTTACACCCCGGGTTTAAGGGGCTTTGTCGATAAATAGACCGCTCTACCACGCTACTCACTATATTTTTTATACCCAACTATCAAATATAAAATGCCGATAATTATGGGAATTGATAAATGAATGCTGATTCCTTCCTCAATAATTATAGATACAACAAACCTCGTTAGAATGGCGATGATTATCAGATAACCGCCTATTTTTTCATATTTCCATCCTAATATTAAGCCGATAAACATTAGCGGAAAAATCGTCCGCCAAAGGTTATCAAAAAAATCATATTCCGAACTGGCAAACGGCAAAGGATTGCCGTAACCGCAATATAAAGGTATTCCTACGAGAAGAATTAAAAGCGAAAATATTCTGGCAAACCGTTTTATTACGTTTAATTTTCTTTGGTTCATGGTTTTTGTGTTTATATTAAAAACTCATCCAGGGTAGCCAAACGCCTAAAATAATCATAAAAGCGGCACTAAACCATTGCTTCTTTTTGAATCTTTGCGCCTGCTTATGTATCTGTTCTGGAAATGGTTTTGCCCAATTGCCTTGTGATTATAAAGAGCGGGCCGAAAATCAAAAAGAGACCGCCTAAAAACCTCGCAAAAAAGATTGAAATGTCCATATTTTTATTGGTTTTTAATCCGCTTCCATCTCCTTGCCCCGAAAAAGCCGATTAAACCGAAAAGGCCGTAAAATCCGGGGCTGGCGACCAATCCGAATAATCCGAACAGACTCAAAAAACCGAGCTTCCACAAATCCTTTGGCGTACCATTTTTAAAGTAAGAAATAGTGTTGTGGATAACGGAAATCACAAAAAGGAGGAGAAAAACAAAGGTAAGAGTAAAAAACGCCGGCTCTTCAATTTTAAAAATGCCGTAAATAGCATTGTGCAGAATAATAGAAAGTATGGCCGAGCCGAATAAAATATAGGTTATTTTTGTTTGTTTCTCCATATTGTTTTATTCCGTTCCCATCAGAATTTCCCCGCATTGGGGTTCGGCGGCGACTGCCAAATCAATTATATCGTCAAGTTCCGGTTCAATGCCAGTCAATTCTTCTCCGTTTTTCAGTTTCGCCTTCACCTTTCTGTCGTGCGCCTGCCAAACGCCTTCAACTTCGCAATTCACAACCGCTTGTTTAATAGCCGACCATTGCGGAGCACCTGGACAAAGCGCAAATTCACAGTCTGGACCTACACGACCAACATAGGAACCGTCCGGACAGAGTTTTGCGTCCATTGTGCAGGCAACCGGCTCTTCGCCGCCAATCAAAAACCTCAAACCGAACCAAGCCCCGGTTAAAACAACCAATAAAACAATTAAAATAATAAATGTCTTCTTCATGTTTTCATTCTACCAAAAACCCACATCAACAGATGTACCATTTATTATTCATTGGCTTGCCCAAGAATAGGGTGTTTGCCTACTAATAGGCGCAAAAACAGTGTAATAAAGAAAGTTTTTGTACCCCTTTTATGCACAATTAGTTTGGCAATTTTCGTTGAAGATTTGGTGAAACGGGTGTGGAAATAAGTCCGACAGCGGTGATTATAGAGGCTATCCCGACTGCGATTTTAGCGAATAATGTCTGTAGAAAATCAAACATGAAGTTTATGTTTCTAGCCAGGAACACAAAGCCCCCAGCCAGCGATGGCTTGCGACCCTTAATTAAGAACTCTATTACTTTTTATTATACTCCGCTAAGACAGAAGCGGTTTAGTCGGAAGTTTTCTTCTTTCTCTTTATCAAACCTACAACGCCGATAATAATCGCTGCCAGTCCCATTAATTGCCCCCCGGGACTATCGTCATATCCACCGTACACGAACATAAAAATACCGAACAATATGGCGAGAACGAAACATAATATTCTGATTTTATTCATATAAAAAATCCTACCGCAAATGCGCAAGATCGGTCAACGTACAATTTGGTTTACACCGAGCCGAGTCGAAGTGCTCCATATCCTGAACGCCCGCCCTCCGCGCGAATACGCCCGCCACCGTGCGTATTCGGCGAAAACCTACTCCATTAGATTTATGCTTTAAAACACGAAAACCGGTTCTCGTGTTTATTTGGCTGCCATTCCGGAGGCGCGCCGGAGCGGCTGGTTTTGACCAGAGATACTTGTTAAAGTAAGTATTAATAAGGTGTTGGGCGTTCTCGTTGGTTAGTTATTGAAATAAATATGGCTAAAATCAAGGATCTATGAACAAACAAGAAGGACGGCAAATACTGCTATTCATAATCGCTTTAATTATTGTCATTGTCAGTTTTATGTT
>CAZUMB010000010.1:0-14645 GCA_964621575.1 uncultured Candidatus Saccharibacteria bacterium | reverse complement strand
GGTAGCAATACCAACCGATGCCGGAAAAGCGAAATTGCCGTTTCCTTGGAGCCGCCCGAAAACGTCGGAAGAAATGTTCGCCGAAGAAACCGCGCCGGAGACCGAACCGATGAACGCACCGGTTGTCTCAACGTTTCCGCCCACTTTGAAACGGGTGGTCGTGGTCGCTCTTTCATGGACGCCGATATTGCCGAATTGGTCCACTTCCATCACCACAAGGCCGGGATAAATGTAGGACTCGCGGTAGAGCTGAAGCGACCCGAAATTCCGCGCCGACCAGAGCCAGACGTTTCCGGAAGTGAGGTTTTTCAAGCCGACACCGGGGTTGGTGGTGGAAGCCACCATGAAAACATTGCCGTGGCCGGTGGGATATCCGGCGTCGGTAGAAGTGGAATCAAAATTACCCTCTGGCGTGGAAGAAGAAGTTCCGAAACCGATATTCCCTTGCGAGTCGATGATGAGCCGCCCGCCGCCACTGCCCGGATCCTGCCCCGCATCCGGCCCGATAAACGCCTGAGCTATCCCCGTGAATCCAATTAGTCCTATCAGGCCTATCAGTCCTATCAATCCTATCGAACTAATTTTTTTCTTGTTTATCATCAAGGTAAAACGATTAAAGAACCGCTAATTACCTTCCCGGCGGGACAGTAGTCCCTGCATGAAAAAGTGTATTTCCCTACGGTGTTCACTCCCAAGCTTATTTCTTTCGTCTCGCCATTTGAAACTTTTGCATAATGTCCGGTGTATGGTATCTGAATATCGTAATCGCCGCCTTGCGCCGTAAGACGAATTTGCACCACATCGCCTTTATTCACGGTTATTTCGTTCGGCTCAAAACCCGCCGAACTCATCGTAATCTCCAGCCGCCGCCATTTTTCTTCCGCGCCCTGGGCGGCCGGCGCTTCCGCCACCGGTGGCGTCGGCTCGGCGTTTTCGGGAACCTCCGGATTGAAAACTGTCATCTCTTCGCCGCCCGGCCCCGGAATGGTAACTTCTCCTCCCGTTTTTTCTTCCCCCGGCCCAACCGGCCCGCCGCCCTTCCGCACAAAAAGTCCGACTATGACAGCCGCAACAACGACGATGGCCGCCGCAACCAAAACAGCTACTTGTCTTTTGGACATTTACTTAATTATAACAAACCCCAATCTGTCTTATTGGTCTTATTCGTCCTATCAGCCCTACTGATTCGTATATTTCTCTATTATAATCGGCGCCCTGTCCGTCCCCCGCCCAACCAGAAACCCAAGACCGAAAGCCAGGGAGAACAACAGCAACAAGCCCAGGATTATCAGCAAAATTCTTGACATAAAGAGGACGAGTATTTAGTATCTAGTATACAGTATCTTCGCCTCCGCCAAAGGCGTCGGCGAAATGCTCATGTTTGTAGCGAAATTTACTTCGCTACAAGCTCGTAAATTTCGACAAACATGGCACATACAAAAGCAAAAGGTGCGGCAAAAAACAGCCGCGAATCGGCGTCGAAGCGCTTAGGCGTGAAACTTTTTGACGGCGAGAAAGTGCGTCCCGGCGGAATCATCATCCGCCAGCGCGGCACCAAATTCCACCCCGGCGACGGCGTCCGGCGCGGCAACGACGACACTCTCTATGCCGCGATTTCCGGCACGGTCAAATTCGCTTCAAAACGGAAAATTTCCTTCGACGGCAAGAGAAAATCCGTCAAAACCGTCTCCGTAGTTTAACCACTTAATTTATCGAAAACTCACTTACCATCATTATCCACGGCCGCTTATAATCATGGTAACTTATCTTTTTAAGAAAGTTTTTTTAAAGTACCCGTTTTACCGACCGTAAAAATCTCCACGCACGGCGTTAGTTTACATAAGCTCAAGTCCTCAATGAATCTTTCCGGCAATCTGCGTTTCCCCACCCAAACACTCCCCTGAAGTTTTTTGAATTTCATTTCAATCAACTTTCTCCTTAACCATTCCCTCTTGCGTCTTTCTTTCTCCGGAACATCAAAGGCAATTATGGTTACTTCTTCCGAAACCTGCGATTCATATTTATGCTCGGGTAAAGCGTTTTCCCCGTAGAATTTTTTCAGCCTTTTCAATTCCGCCTCGCCTTCGGAGGTCAGCTGCCAAAATTTCCTGCCGCTCTTTTCTTTTCGGTATACTAAGCCGTCCTTTTTGAGATTTATAACAAGATTGTACAATCTTTCTTTTTCTTTTATTTTGCCGATTACCTCTCTGGTTATTTTTCTGCGCGCTTCTCCGATTTCCTCTCTCTGCCTTTCCATTTTAGAAAGAGAATCACCGTGAGAACTCAACATGATTCCCAGCCAAATATCGCCCATTTCCAGGGCCTTTTCACTCAGCACTTCCAAAACTTTCATCGCCTTTTTGCTTTTTATTCTCACGAGTTTTTCTTTTTGGTTTTTCTTTTTTTTAATTCTACCATAATTATAGACGGCCGCTTATATTCATGGTAGAAACAATTTTTCGTATTCTTTCCCCACGCTTACGGCTGGTTCTCCAAGAAAACTTTCAATTTGGCCTTAATGTTCTCGCCGAAATTTATCTCAACGTCGTGTTCGCCGAGGGTCTTTAGCGGCTTTTTCAGTTCGGCTTCACAACGGGCAATCCCCCGCCCGGCAAGCTCCTGCTCGATATCGCGGGCAGAAACGGAACCGAAAACCTCGCCCTTCTCACCGGTTTTCACCTTGAAAACGAGCTTTTCGTCTTTGATTTTCTCGGCCGCCGCCTTGAGTCCCACCACAAGCTTTTCGCGCTCGGCTTCCGCTCGTGCTTTGAGCTCCGCCGCCCGTTTCAAGGCGGCGCCGGTCGCGGCCTCGGCCAGTTTTTTAGGCAGGAGAAAATTGCGGGCGTAGCCGTCCGAAACTTCCCTGATGTCGTTCTTTTTTCCCAGGCCTCTTATGTTTTCAAGTAAGATTACTTTCATAAAAATCGATAGGACCAATAAGACCAATAGGTCTAATAGGACGAGTAGTTACAAACCGATGAGGAAAATGGTTCGGCCGGATTCTGCGATTTCTTCCTCCAAAACCTCAATTGCCTTGCCGAGCTGGGGATCGCGGTCGTTCTCAACGTCTTCGTCGGTAAGCTCTATTGCGAAATCCGGTTCCAAACCGTTGCCATCAATTCTCGCACCGCTCGGAGTAAGCCATTCGGCGACGGAAATTTTAAGCGAAGAACCGTCCGGCAAATTCTCGATTTCCTGAACGGTGCCCTTGCCGAAAGTTTTTTCGCCGACGAGCTTTATACCGCGATGGTCGCGAAGAGCGCCGGCAACGATTTCGGAGGCGGAAGCCGAGCCGCCGTTCACGAGAACAACGGTCGGAATTTCGGCGAAAGCGGAGGGGCCTGTCGCCCGCAAAACGTCTTCTTCACCGGAACGAAAACGCTCGCGAACAACCACTTCTCCTCTGTCCAGAAACCAGCCGGCGACGCCGTTTGCGACATCCAAATAACCGCCGGAGTTGTTGCGGAGGTCAAGAATGATACCCTGCGCGCCGCGGGTGAGAATTTTTAAGGCCTCCTCATAAAAAAGGTAAGGAGCGTTGGCGCTGAAGTTATAGAGTTTGAAATGAACGATGCCGTCGTTCTTCGTCTCCACGTCAAGCGTAGGAATAACCACGAGACCTCTCGTGATTTTGAATTCCCGCGCTTCGCTCCAGCCGTCGCGGAAAATAAGGAGCGTGACCTCGATTCCCGGTTCGCCGCGGATTATCTTCACCGCCTCTTCAACGGTAAGGTCGCTCGTAATGGTGTCGTCAACTTTTAAAATTTTATCGCCGGGCTTCAGTCCCGCCGCCTCGGCCGGGTTGCCTTTCAGAGGAGCGATGATTTGGAGCTGGTTGTCACGGATACCGATTTCAGCGCCGATGCCGCCGAAGTTTCCCTGAATGTCTTCCTCAAATTTCTTGGCGTCCGACGGATTGAAGAAAGTCGTGTAAGGGTCGTCCAAGGCACTCAAGGCGCCCTCAATCGCGCCGTAGAGCAAATCCTGGTCATTCACCTCACCTATTCGGAAATGCTTTTCTTTGACAAGGTCTACCGATTCCCAAAAGAGGTTCATGTCGGCATCCAAGACCGTGCTCGTCGCATTCGGCGGAAGAACGAGCGTCGCCGGCGACCGGAACAAGTCGAGATTATCGCCGCCGTAAAAGACGCCCGCGCCGACGATGAGGCCGGCGATGAAAACGAGAACAAAACTTTTCAAATTATTTTTGGCGCGCATTGAGATATTATAACAAAACTTCGTACTCGGCGCCGGTTCGTTTAAGCGTCGACTTCATGAGATGGATTTCCCGCGCTTCGTAACGCCAGTTAATTTCTTTTTCAATCGGCGGCAAATTTTTGAGCGGTGTTTCGGGAAATCGGGCAAGGGTAATATGGCCCTGATAAGGGCGGAGTTCGCGCCGCCACTTTACGCTTTTCGTCTCCAGCTTGTCCTCCAATTCTTTTTTTATTTTCCCAAGTTCTTCGGAAGTTTCCCTTGCGGTTGTCAGCCAAATCATCCGCGGCTTGTGCCCGCCCCGAAGGGGCCCTTTTGGGGGCGGTCCGTAAACCACCCTCCCAAATCTTAGGGTTTGCGAAACCCTAAAATTAAAAAGGACCTCCTTAATTAAGGGAACGGCCGATTCGGGTTGGTAACCCAAAAAAGTCAGGGTAAAATGCCAGTTTTCGGGCGGGGCGAAGCGAATGTCCGGCGGCAAACCCCGAACGGATTTTAGTTCGGTAATCAAATCAGTAATTAATTCCCGGATATTTTCCGGAACGAGGACGGCGATAAAAAGACGAATCATCCGTGTCTGTCCGTTTGGACTTCAAACACTTTCTTCGTCCGGTCGATAAAAACTTTTCCGTCCAAGTGGTCCACTTCGTGCTGGAAGACCCGCGCCAGAAGCCCCCGGGCTTTGATTTTTATTTTTTTACCCTCCAGGTTGTACCCTTCGAGGGTAACCCGCTCGGCGCGGGGAACGGCGCCGTATTTCCCCGGCACACTCAAACACCCTTCCTCCATTTCAATTTTATTGCCGGAACTTTTTACGATTTTAGGATTCAAGACGACGTAGAATTTTTCGGCAATTTGGGCGACGAAAAGACGTTCGGTTCGGCCGATTTGGTTTGCGGAAAGACCGATGCCGATGGCTCCTTTCATCGCCACTCTCATTTTCGCAATGAGTTCGCGCAGTTCCTTCCGGCTAACGCGGGAAAAATCAAGCGGCGGAAGTTTTTTCCGTAAAAACGCGTTTTCTTTTTTGTTATCTATGGAAAGTATTTTCATTGTTTTTTCTTCTTTACGCCAGTAAGGAGTTTCATAAAATAAGCTCCTTTGTTTTGGACATTTTTTCGCGCCGCCACGTCTTTGGCAAGCTCAAGAAGCGCTTGAGCATCATAATCTTTGGCCAGTTTCATGTAAAGCGATTTGTGTCTTTCGTCGCCGAGCGTTTCGGCAAGTTCGAGGCCGACCGACTGGTGGCGGAAGTAAACTCGGGAATCGGCTCGCCTTTCCTTCAGGAGATTGATATAGCTTTTTTTATTCGTTGATTTCCTCACGGCTTAACTTAATCTTATAATAAAGGAGGATGATAAACTACGTCTTTTTCGGCACCCCCGAATTTTCGGCCACAATCCTCGAAAAACTTACCGAGGCCGGTTTTTCCCCCGCCGCCGTGGTTTGTAATCCCGACCGGCCGGTGGGAAGGAAGAAAATCATTACCGCGCCGCCGGTCAAGGTGCTGGCCGAGAAACACGGAATTAAGGTTTATCAGCCGGAGAGTTTAGAAATTGGAAATTGTCCGCCAGAGGCGGATCCGCCTTTGGCGGAGAAATTGGAAATTGGAAACATGGATTTCGGGATAGTGGCTTCTTATGGAAAGATAATTCCTAAGGATATAATTCAAACCTTCGAACTAGGCGTGATAGGCGTTCATCCCTCGCTTTTACCCCGCCACCGGGGCGCCTCGCCTATTCAGAGTGCGATTCTTTCAGGCGACGAGGTAACCGGCGTCACGCTCTATCTTTTGGACGAGAAGATGGACCACGGGCCCATTCTCGCTTCGCGAGAATTTTCAATTTACAATTTACAATTTTTAAACCTGCAAGAAAAATTAGCGGAATTGGGAGCGGAGCTTTTGATTGAAACTCTACCGAAATTCATGAAAGGGGAAATCAAGCCGCAGATTCAGAACGAAGAGCGCGCCACTTACACCAAAAAGTTTAAGACCGAAGACGGGTACGTTGACCTTAAAAAGGATGACCCGACCGCAATCGAAAGAAAAGTCCGGGCCCTGAATCCCGAACCGGGGGTATGGACCCTTCGACCCCTCGATGAAACTCGGGGTAAACAAGCTCAGGGCAAGAGGATGAAAATTTTGGATGCCGAGTTGAAAGAAGGAAAATTAATACTCAAGAAAATCCAATTCGAGGGCGGAAAACCGCAATCTTGTTAATAAACGGCATCTTTTGTAAAATGATGCCTAATGCCGGATCGTCTAGTGGTAGGACGCCGCGCTCTGGACGCGGAAACTGGGGTTCGAGTCCCTGTCCGGCAGCTGTCAATGTTTTATTTTTCCTCCTTTATCGGGAGAGAATTTTTTTATTTATCCACAATCGAAAAATCTTTCGGTTTTCTCCAAATAATTTTACAATAAAACAATGAAGTACGATTTCGCCGTCATAGGGGCCAACGGAATGCAGGGGAAAATAGTTTCCCGCGATCTCCTGGAGAGCGGGTACTCGGTTTTGCTCTGCGCCAAAGACGATTTCGGTCTCGACGGCCTCTTGGAACACAAAAAATCCGATTTTGCTCTCACAAACCTGGATGAACCGGACAAAACGAAAAGGGTTTTGAAAAAATCGGGGGCAAAAGTAATAGTAAACTGCGCTATCGCCGACTTTAATCTGCTGGTTACGGAAATGTGCTTGGAACTCGGTTTGAACTATGTTGATTTGGGTTCTTGGGAATCCATGATTTATTCTCAACTGGCTCTGAACGACAAATTCAAAGAAAAAAACATAACCGCCATTATCGGCGCCGGCTCAACGCCGGGAATAACCAACGTCATGTTGCGGCATTTAAAACCCGATTTTGATTTCATTCATACCGTCCACGTCGGTTTTGCCTGGAACTCGAACATTCCGGAGTTCGTCCCGCCGTTTTCGGTTGACGCGATAGCTTATGAGTTTACAACCAAAGCGAAGGTGCTGGAAAACGGCAAATTCGTCGAGCGGAACCCTCGAGAGTGCCCATTTCAATACGAGTACAAGGGGGTGGGCAAACAAACCACGTGGTACACCGACCATATGGAATATTTTACGTTCTACGAATACCTGAAAGATATGGGAATAAAAAACATCGCCGTCTGCTCAAGTTTTCCCGACCATTCCAGAGAAGTCGTTTTAAATCTCATTAAACTCGGCTTCACGAAGTACAGCAAACCTGGGCAGAACCAAAAAATAAAAATCAACGGTACGGGCATTGACCCGCTGGATTTTACGGAGGAAATGCTAAGAAGGATTCCCGTGCCCGAGGGTTATAAAGAAAAGGAAAACCTCTGGCTCAAGGTCTGGGGAACCAAAAACGGGCAGGAAAAATTCGTAGAAATGGACGCTCTTGCGGAAACCTTGCCGGGCTGGGAAGACGCAACATGCAACATAGACACCGGGATGCCGGTAAGCATAATGGCTCAAATGATTTTCGGCGGCCTGATAACGAAGGCGGGGATATTTGCACCGGAATTCGTGGTGCCGCCGAAACCATTTTTCGCGGAATTAGCCAAAAGACAAATCCGGATTTATAAAAACGGGCGCAAGATAAACGGCTTTGCGGCCGCGAATTCGCCCGCTTCTCAAAAAATTCTTGCTTTCAGAACCGCCTAAATCTCCAAGTACCTCCTTATCGCAATGGTGCCCGAGACAATGCCCAAGGCGACGCCGAAGAGGGCCTGATATAAAATCAGGCGCCCCCAATTGTTCGCAAAATAATCCACCAAGTTTACTTCCAAAACAAAATCGGCAATGTGGGGCGAGGTAAAGTTTATGACGGGGATGAGAATGACAAAGCTCACGACCGCAGCGACCAAGCCGTAGAGAATTCCTTCGGCGATATAGGGGCCGCGAATGAAACTGTTCGAAGCGCCGACCAAACGCATTATCTCGATTTGCTCCCGGTTCGAGAAAATAGCGAGACGAATGGTGTTGAAAGTAACGAGGACGGCGAGGAAAGCGAGGAAAACGGTGAGCCCGACCACTCCCCGCTCGGTCGTCGCGGTAAGTTTGTCAAGCCGGTCAATGACGATCTTGTTTTGGGCATAAGTAACTTTTTCGATGGCCTCGGCGAGGTTCGGCGCTTCAAGATAACTCGCTATCATCTCATACTCGCCAAGCTCGTTGGCTTTAATATTCAAGGAGGCAAGGAGCGGATTTTCGTCGAGTTCCTCGAGTGTTTGGACAATCGTTTCGTCATCGGCGTGGCGGGCTTTGAATTCCTCGAGCGCTTCTTCCCGAGAAATGTATTCAACCACCTTCACTTCCGTGAGGCCCTCAAGCGAGCGCTTGATGTTCAAAACGGAATCTTCGGAAACGTTGCTTTTGAAATAGACGCTGATATCCACCTTTTCCCGAACCGATTCCAGGGCGCCGTTTGCGATGACGTTGAACAAAATCAAGCCCTCAAAAACGAGAAGAGCGAGAATCATAATGCCGATAGTCGAAACCGAAAGCCAGCCGTTCCGTAAAAAACCTTGCCAAGCATATCTGATTATTCTCGAGAGCGTTACCATGCTTTACAGTATAAACTTTCCGGTTGGGTCGTCTTTCACCACCTTGCCCTTGTCTAAAGTTATCACCCGCTCGCCGAGCGTTGTCACGATATCCTTGTCGTGAGTGGCAAGAAGAACAATCGAACCGAGTTCGTTAATTTTGTTGAGAAGTTTGATTACTTCCCAAGTGTTGTAGGGATCCAAATTGCCGGTCGGCTCGTCGGCAATCAAAACGTCGGGCCGGATAATCATCGCCCGGGCGATAGCCACCCGCTGCTTCTCGCCGCCGGAGAGTTCGGCCGGAAAATTGAAAATCTTGTCCCGCAAGCCGACCATGTCCAGAACCTGGGGCACCAATTCGTTGATTTCTTTCTGCGGCCGGCCCCAAACCTCCAAAGCGAAAGCAACGTTTTCAAAAACATTTTTTCTGACAAGCAGTCGAAAATCCTGAAAAATAACGCCGATGTGGCGGCGAAATTCTGGGAGGTGCTTGGACGTCAACTTGTTGACTTCATACGAACCAAAAAAAATCTGGCCTTTGGTCGGCCGATCCTCTCCAATCAGGAGTTTTAAAACGGTGGATTTGCCGGCGCCGGAGCGGCCGACGATAGCAACGAACTCAGTCGGCTGAATTTTGAAACTTACCTTCTCCAGAGCGTTGGTACCGTTGTAACTCTTGGTTACGTTTTGAAAAACTATCATAAATGTGATACCAATCTACGAATGCATGCTAATGATACGAATGGGTACGAATTCGCATTATTCGTTTCATTAGTACCATTAGTATATTAGTATCATTGCTTCAGTATATCAAGATTGCCGTCCAATACCTCTTCTACCCTTGACATCTTCTTCCCGGTCCGGTGGTCTTTCACCTGCTTGTAGGGATGGAGAACGTAGGAACGAATTTCGTGTCCCCACTCGGGCGAAACTCTCGTTCTTAGGCTTGAAATTTCTTTCTCGTGACGCTCCTCCATCAGTTTGATAAGTTTGGCTTTTAAAAGTGAAAGTGCCCGGTCGCGGTTTGCGCTCTGCGACCGCTCGACCCGGGCGGAGGCAGAAAGACCGGTCGGCAGATGGACGACCCGCACCGCCGTTTCCACCTTGTTGACATTCTGGCCGCCGGGACCGCCGGCCCGCGAAAAGTCCACCTTCAAATCTTTCTCGGGAATCCGAATTTTTGCTTCGTCCACCCTGGGCAGCTCCGGTAAAACTTCCACGAGCGCAAAAGAAGTGTGCCGAAGTTTTTTCGCGTCGTAAGGCGATATCCGGACAAGCCGGTGTACCCCCGATTCGCTTTTCAAAAAATCGTACGCGCCGGCACCTTTTATTTCGAGTTCGTTATCGTCAACAAGCGTAGTTTTCCAATTCCGGCGACCGGCATAACGGGAATACATCCGAAGAAGCATTTGCGCCCAATCTTTGGCATCTTCCCCCCCCGCACCGGCGAAAACCGAAATAAAAGCGACGTCGGAATTGTAGTTCATTATTTTGGAGCCGATGGGCAGAATCGAACTGCCGTCAATGGTTTACGAAACCATCGCTTTGCCACTAAGCTACATCGGCTTTGCGATTGCGGTTTTTGCCGCCGGACGGGAAAGCAATTTCAGATAGTCGTAGATGTTCAAAACGGCTTTTACCGCGTCGCCAGCGGAAATATTATTCTGTTTGTAAAGAACATCGCTTATATCCCCCGCCGCCCAAATGCCTTTCTCGGACGTCGCCTGGGTTTTGTGGTCCACCACCACCTCGCCGGATTGGTTCAGTTCCACAAGGTCTTTCACCATTTCACTGTTCGGCACCGAACCGACTTCAACAAAGACGCCTTGCACTTCAATTTCTTTCGTTTCGCCCGTTTTCTTGTCCCCGCATTTCAACTTCTCAACCAGATTCTCGCCGATAATTTCCAGAACTTCCGCGTTCAGAACCGGCTGGACTTTCGGGTTTGAGAGAACTTCTTCCTGGGTAACCGGGTCGCCCCGCAAAACCTCGCGCCGGTGGACAAGATAAATTTTATCGGCGTAGGGAAATAAATCAACTACCGCCTCAAGAGCGGCGTTGCCGCCGCCCACGACCGCCACCGTTTTTCCTTTGAAGATCGGCGCGTCGCAGGTAGAGCAATAAACCACGCCCTTGCCTTCAAATTTGTCTTCACCCGGCACGCCGAGCTTCCGGCGCCGGCTGCCAACGGCGAGGAGAATGGTTTTTGTCTCGTAGTTTTTGCTCTCACTGGTTATCACCCGAAAGCCCGTTCCGTCGCCGGGCGCACCCAATCTTTCTACTTTGGAAATAACATCGCCTTCGGAAATTTCCAGGCCTTCCTGGGCACGCAAGTGCCCCTCGAGCATTTCGGCCAACTCAAGACCGGTGATTTTTTTAGAACCGATCCAGTTTTCGATGTTGTCGGAAACGAGCGACTGGCCGCCGAATTCCTTGGCGATGAGGAGGGTTTTGATTTTTTTCCGGGCGGCGTAAACTCCGGCCGCCACCCCGGCCGGTCCGCCGCCGATGATTATCAAATCGTACATATTTAAATCTTTAAAAATTTAAACATTTAAATATTAAGGTTCGGGGGGTGAGAAGTTCCAAAGAATGAAAATTATCGCAAGCGCCCCGATGAGCAGATTGTTCCAGAGAACGACATTAAAACCGGAAAATCCAAGAATCCAGGGCGAGACGAGAAGCCAGCACCCCAGACCGAAAACAACCCAATGATTCCATTTCATAATTCCAGCGCCTGGTCGATAATCAGCTCGATATTCGCGAGCGGTTGAGCACCGGAGATTGCAAACTTTCTGCCGTTCGGAGCAATGACAACGGAGTAAGGTGTGCCCCGGCCGCCGGCCAAAATACCGTCCTGTAAATCCGCCTCAATTTTGTCGGCATACTTTCCGCTCTCAAGACAGCTCTGGAAAGCCGTTACGTCGAGACCGACGTCACCGGCGATTTGCGGCAGAAGAGCGAGGTCCAAACCGTCATTGGAGGGGGTAATCTCAAGAAGCTTTCCGATGTAGGACCAAAATCTGTCGTTGCCGCCGAGCTCCGCCGCGCATTCGGTCGCGGCCGCCTCCAACCGAACTTTGGAATGAATGGAATCAAGGGGAAAGTGGCGATAAACCCAAGCCACTTTACCATCGTAATCTTTAACTACTTGCTCAAGCATCACGTGAAAGGTTTTACAATAAGGGCATTCCGTGTCGGAAAATTCCACGATTTTCACCGGCGCGTCCGGATCGCCCATAATGTGGTCTTTGGACGAAACCGGTTTCAGGTTTTCGACCGAGGGTACGGCCGCATTCTGGTTCTCGCTGCCCGCCAAATTAGCGGTGTCGGCATTTCCTTCCCGGCCGGCGCTGTAAACCAGGGAAACCGAGATTAGAATGGCCGCCGTCAAAATACTCGCCGGCAGTAACCAATCGCTTTTCTTTTTCTCTTCCATAACAGTCAACTATATCATAAGATAAGTAAGATGCAACGACTGAAGTCCCTGCTTTTCGAAAACCAAACGATGCGCCAGACGGTTTTGAAAAACACCTTCTGGCTCACTTTCGGCAACATCGCAAGCCGGCTCATCCGCGCCGTCTTAATCATCTATGCCGCCCGAGTCCTGGGCGTCGCCGGCTACGGCGTTTTCTCCTACGCTCTCTCCATAGCGGGGTTCTTTTCCATATTCGCCGACATCGGCATCACACCGCTCTTAACTCGCGAGTCGGCGAGAAATCCCGAGGAGAGAATTCATTATCTTTCAACCGGGCTTTTCATAAAATTCTTTTTCATGATTGTAAGCACTCTCCTCATTCTTTTTGCCGCTCCTCTAATCGCAAGGATAGAGGGCGCAAGCGAACTTTTTTCCGTCATTGTTTTCCTGTTTGCTTTCGACACGCTCCGCGACTTCTTTTTCGGTTTTACCCGGAGCATCGAGAAAATGGAAATTGAAGCGGGTGTAAACATCATAACGAATCTCGCAATCCTCGTTTTGGGAGGAACGGCTCTCATCATCATGCCTTCAAGTAAAATCCTCACTTTGGGCTATACTTTAGGTTCGGGTATAGGACTCGCCGTTCTGCTTCTGGTTTTAAAATCCCATCTCAAGAACATCTGGCATTCTTTCCGGGCCGATCTTATCAAACCGATACTAACTCAGGCCTGGCCTTTCGCCTTAGCGGGGCTTTTAGGAACGATAATGCTCCAAACCGACATGCTCATGCTCGGTTGGTTCCAAGGAGCGGAGGATGTTGGTTTCTATTCCGCCGCCCAAAAAATAATTCTTCTCCTTTACCTTCTGCCCGGCTTCATTGCTGTGAGCTTATTTCCTTCGTTCTCCCGCCTCGCGAAAGACAACGATGAAAGGTTTCGCTTGATTCTTGAAAAAGGAATTTCCGCCTCCCTTCTTCTTGCTTTTCCGCTCGCTCTGGGCGGCGTAATTCTTGCACCGCAAATAATCGGGCTGATTTACGGGACGTCTTACCTGCCGGCTTCGCCGGCCTTCAGTCTCCTTCTTCTTACTTTTTTCTGGGCTTTCCCGGGATTTTTCATATCGAACGCCATTTTCGCCTACAACCGGCAGAAAGTTTTCACGGCTTACGTCGGAATCGGAGCGGCAAGCAACGTCATTCTGAACTTTCTTTTGATCCCACCCTACGGAATCGTGGGAAGCGCCATTGCCACTATTGGCTCCCAAATCATCGCGAACGGCCTCAACTGGTTTTTCCTGAAACGCATCATAAAATACCGGGTTCTCGCCTACACTCCGAAAGCGCTTGGCGCCTCGCTCATAATGGCGGCTGCCGCGTTTTCGTTTTCCAGCTGGAACCTGAACGTAATAATAAACATTGCCTTAGGCGCGACAATCTACTTCACGGTCCTAAAGCTTCTTAAAGAACCGCTTCTTGAATACATAAATCCTTCCCGCTTATTGGGCCGCCTCCAGTAATTGGATTCTTTGTCTTACCGAAGAATCGGTCGGCCAAAGCCGGGCGATTTCTTTCCCAACCTCGAGCGCTTCCTTCTCCCGGCCGCCCGAAAGATACAAGTCAAAAAGGCCGTAGAGAAACTGGGGGCGGTCAGGACTGACTTCCAAGCCGTTAAGATAAAGTTCCTCGGCCGTCGCGGCGTAATCGCCGTCTCTATACAAAAGCCAGGCCGTCTGGTAAATAATGCCCATTTTCAAAATCGTTTTCGTAAGTTCCGGGTTTTGAGGGTCCTCCAAAACGGGACGAGAAACTCTCTCCGCGAAATCGACGATTATTCCGCCGACTTCCGCCGACGGTCCGCTGCGAAGCACGCTCGTGAGCTGCTCAATCACGAAACCGACGATCTCGTCACGGCCGACAGGCGAAGCGATGTCGAGAACTTCTTGAAAGCGGCTCTCTATTTCCCCCACGGTCTTCACTGACTGAAGCAGGCGGACACTCGAAATGAAAGCTTTCGCTTTGCGATACGGCAAAAGAGCACCGAAATACAAGCCGACGATGACAATGACCATAACGATGACAATACTAATTTTTCTAAATACCTGAATCATAGATGTATTAACGACGTCTGACATCGTTAATGATGTCAGACGTCATTGATTTGTAGTTGACGAAAGCCAAAAACAGGAAAAGATTCAGGTAAATCGGCAGAACGTCAAAAATGACGACGCCTTGGACAAGATAAGCAATGGGCATGGCAAAAATTAAAGCGCTCTGCGCCGCTGATTTATGCTGATTTAAACCGATTGATGCTGATTTAAAAAGCTGGATGTAGAAAACAACAAAAATGCCTATGTAGGCCAGGAGTCCCAAAATCCCGGTCTCGACAAGGTAATCAAAAAATACGTTGTGGGCGCGGTCATACCAGGTATCCGACGGTTCGCCGGGAATGAAGTGGCGAACGTTGAAATGTTTATCGAAAACCC
>CAZUMB010000009.1:0-14683 GCA_964621575.1 uncultured Candidatus Saccharibacteria bacterium | reverse complement strand
ATCTCCGACAAAAAACTCAAGAAACTCCTGGGAGACAAAGGGAAAGAAATCATATTTGCGCGAGTCAGCACACAAAACAAACTCAAAATTGCAAACACAATGAAACACATGGGAGAAATCATAGCCGTCACAGGCGACGGCGTAAACGACGCGCCGGCTTTGCGGGCGGCCGACATCGGAATCGCCATGGGCGTGATCGGCACCGACGTCGCGCGGGAGACGAGCAAGATGGTCTTGGCCGACGACAATTTCGCCACCATCGTTGACGCGATTGAGGAAGGGAGGATAGTTTTTAAGAACGTCCGCCAGACAAGTTTTTATCTGGTGACTACCAACGTCGCCGAGGACGCGACGATTTTTACCACCCTTCTTTTCGGTTTGCCCCTGCCTCTTCTGCCCATTCACGTTTTGTGGCTGAATCTGATATCCGACGGCATCCCGACTATGGGGCTCGCTCTCGAGCGGGGCGACGGCCGAGAGTTGGAAGAAGCGTCCCGACCCCGGTCGGGAGATAAAATTTTATCCAAGGAAATAATTCCTTATCTTTTGTCACTTGCCCTGCTCATGGTTTTGGGAACGGCTATCGCTTTTGCTCTTTATCTGCCGCAAGGAATCGAAAAAGCGAGAACGGTGGCCTTCACGGTGATGGCTTTTTTTCAACTTTGGAACGTTTTTAATATGCGGTCCCTAACCCGGTCCGTTTTCGAGATGGGCGTTTTCAGCAACAAATTCGTTACTCTTTCCCTGCTTCTCGCTTTGCTTGTGCAGATTGCCGTAATTCACGTTCCTTATCTTGCTTCGGTTTTTCGGTTCGTGCCGTTAAGTATTTGGGAGTGGTTCGCCGTTATCGCGGTTACGTCTTCCGCCCTGTGGTTCGGCGAGCTTTACAAAATTTTTAAGAAAACTTAAGATATTTTAATCATGACGAAAAGCCGAAAAGGACTGATTTTTTTTCTGATATTTTTGGTTGTTCTCTCCGTTATTGCCGGCCTTTTTTCTTATCCGGTCTCGACTCGCGTTGAAGGCGAGGCGGGCAGGTCTCTTTTCCAGAGAATAAGTTCTTGGCGTCCATGGCGTTTGGGACTGGACCTGGCCGGCGGCAGTTTTCTTATTTACGACATCGATTTGAACGGGGTGGCCGTCTCCGACCGCGATTCCGTCGTCAAGGGCCTGCGCGACGTCGTTGAGCGCCGGGTCAACCTTTTCGGCGTGAGAGAACCAAAAGTTTACACCGAAGAGAGCGCCGGAGCGACCCGTTTGGTTGTCGAGCTTGCCGGCATTTCCGATGTGAGCGAGGCGATTACCCAGATAGGGGAGACGCCTTTTTTGGAGTTTCGGGAAATCGCTTCGGTTGAAGGCGATATGGTGGCTTTCGCGCCGACCGGGCTCACCGGCCGCTACGTGAAAGGCGCCCAGCTCGGCTTTGACCAGATAACCCGCGAAGCCCAGGTTTATTTGGAATTTAACGACGAAGGGGCCGAGCTTTTTGAGGAAGTGACCGGCCGCAATGTCGGCCAGCCGCTTTGCATTTTCCTGGACGGCGAGATAAGGAGCTTGGAGGAGGACTGTCCCACGGTTCAGTCGCAGATTTCGGGCGGCAAAGCCCAAATTACCGGCCGGTTCACCGTCGATGAGGCAAGAGCGATTGTCGAAAGATTCAATGCCGGAGCCCTGCCGGCGCCCATCGGACTCGTCAATCAGCAGACGATAGGCGCCGATTTCGGCAAAGACGCCTTAACAAGCTCCATCTTCGCCGGTTTAATCGGGACGGGCATCATCGTTCTTTTCATGCTTATCTATTATCGTCGTTTCGGAATCTTTTCCGCCGTCGCTCTTTTGATGTACGTTGCTCTTACCCTTGCCGTTTTCAAGATCATTCCCATTACTCTTACTCTCGCCGGGATAGCCGGTTTTCTCCTTTCCATCGGAATGGCCGTCGACGCGAATATTCTCGTTTTCGAGCGGACCAAGGAGGAAATCAGGAAGGGTTTGAATCGGGTCTCGGCCATTGAAGAAGGTTTCCGCCGGGCCTGGCCGTCGATTCGCGATTCCAACATAACGACGATGATTTCTTCCTTCATTCTCTATTACTTCACCTCCAGTTTCGTTCAAGGATTCGCCCTTGCTTTATTTATCGGTGTTGTTGTCAGTATGTTTTCCGCCATCACAATTACCAGAACATTATTGAGAGTGTTCATAAAATGAATTTACAATTATCAATTTAAAAAATTGAAAATTAAAAATTGAAAAATTATGCTAGATGTAGTCGGCAAAAGAAAAATATATCTGGGGATTTCGGGAGCGCTCGTGCTCGCCGGTCTGGTTTTGATTTTTACTCTCGGTTTCCGCCCGGGCATTGACCTTACGGGCGGTACGTCGTGGCAGCTGTCTTTCCCCGAAGAAACCGGCGTTGACGGAATAAGAAACGTTTTTCAAAAAGAAGCCGGCTTTGCTCCCTCGGTGAAAAAGGCGGGCGACGGCAGTTTCATCATCCGTTTGCCCGAAACCAATGAGAATTTGCACCAAACCTATCTTGGTTTTCTTGAGAAAGAATTCGGCGCTCCGGGCGAACTCAACTTTTCGAGTATCGGACCAACCGTCGGTCGGGAGCTCCGAACGCGGGCAATTTGGGCGATTATCCTCGTTCTTCTTGCCATCTCTCTTTATGTCGCTTTCGCTTTCCGAAAAGTTTCGGAGCCGATCAAGTCGTGGAAGTACGGCATTATCTCTCTTATCACTCTTCTTCACGATGTGAGCATTCCCGCCGGCATGCTTGCCGTTTTGGGATATTTTAAGGGTGTGGAGATTGATACCAACTTCATCGTCGCTCTCCTCGTGGTGGTCGGTTTTTCGGTTCACGACACCATTGTCGTTTTCGACCGCATCAGGGAAAATATCATCCTTCATCGGGGGAAACGCGTTCCGTTATCCGGTCTCATAAACGACAGTGTCCAAAACACTATTGCCCGTTCAATCAACACCTCGCTTACCCTCATTTTTATCCTCTTGGCGCTGATTTTCCTCGGTCCACCCTCGCTTTTCTACTTCATTCTTACGATTCTCGTGGGGACGATCGCCGGAACTTATTCCTCCATTTTTGTGGCGAGCCCCCTTTTGTACGTCTGGCGGGGGAAGAGGGTAGATTGAGAGAGAGAGGGGGGGGACTTGACCCCCACACCAATTGCCGCGGCAATTGGTGTGGGGGTTGACCCTTTTTAAGAATTATGATAGAGTTTAATTAAATCTTTATGAAAGATTTAAGCGGACTTTTAAGCGACCTTTTAACCGACTTTAACCCCAAACAGCGTCGGGTTATTGAGAGTCGCTTTGGAATCAAGAACGGGACGCGCGCCACCCTTCAGAAGATAGGCGACGGGCTCGGCGTAACCCGGGAAAGAGTCAGGCAGATTGAGGAACAGGGGATGGAGAAATTGAGGTCTCGGGTCAAAAAGGAGGCCGCCCCGATTATTAAAGACGCGAAGATTTATCTCGCGTCGGCTGGCGGCGTCCGGCGGGACGATTTTTATATAAACGAACTGAAGCACGTTTTATCCGTCGATGATTCAAGAGTGAAGCACGCCGGTCACAAATTAAGATTCCTTCTTCTCGTTGCCGATGAGCCGCGCTTTTGCCGCGGCGATGATAGAATTCACGATTTCTGGTGCCTGAACGACGAAGCGAAAGAAAAATTTTTCAAGTTTGTGAAGAAAGTTACCAATCTTCTCGAGTCCGGGGACAGGAGAGAAATCTTGGAAAAGAAAACCTATCTTGGGGAATGCCGGAGCATATCCCTTTCCCACATGCTTACCATTCCCAAGTATTTTGGGACCAATGTCTTCGGCGATTTCGGTTTGAAGGCCTGGCCCGAAATTGAACCGCGAACCGTTCGGGACAAGGCCTATCTCGTTTTGAGGAAACACGGCAAGCCGCTTCATTTTTCGGATATTGCCAAATCTATTAACGGTTTCGGCATCGACCGGAAGCCGGCTCACATTCAGACCGTTCACAACGAACTGATAAAGGACGGTCGTTTCGTGCTGGTCGGCCGCGGCATGTATGCTCTTGCCGAGCACGGTTTCGAACCGGGTACGGTAAAGGAGGTGATGACGGGACTTTTGAAACGGCGCGGTCCCTTGAAGCCCGGTGAAATAATCAAGCTTGTGAATCAGCAAAGAATCTTGAAGGAAAACACCATTTTGCTCAATCTTCAGAATCGGCGCCACTTCAAGCGGCTCGATGACGGCCGCTACCACGTGAGAGAGGCCTAAGGCCTGACTTTGTGATAAAATTTATATACTGAGGATATAAATTAAAAGTAGCCCCGCATTCCTGCGGGATGCTCAAATTTGTAGCTTCACTTCGTTTCAGACAAATTTGGCACATGTTCAAAAATTTCCTACGCAATATTCTTGACATAATTGAAGAGTTATTCAGGCAGGAGGAGATATGGCTTTTGCTTTTCATTGTGGGCATAGCCGGCGTTCTCGCGGCTCTTTTGCCGCCCGTGAGTTTCAAGGAGATTATCATTCTTCTCTGGCCCTTCATTGCTTTCGTGATTCTTTTCCCGCTTTCTCTGTCGCTTTGGTTTTTTTGGCGGCAAGAGATTTACAAAAGGATATATTTTAAGACCGTCGTTTTGGAGTTGAAAATTCCTCGGGAAATCAAGAAAACGCCGGAGGCGATGGAACAAGTCCTGGCCGCAATCCATTCGCTTCGAAACATAGCGTGGAATCTTAGGGAAATATACTGGGAAGGAGAGGTTACCCGCTGGTTCGCTCTGGAAATCGTGAGTTTCGGCGGCGAGATTAACTTTTACATCCGGGTTTACCGCAAGCAGAGGGACCTTTTGGAATCCGCTCTTTTTTCTTATTATCCCGACTTAGAGATAGTGGAAGTTGAAGATTATACAAAGAGGCTGCCCCAAGATATCCACCAGCTCTACGAAGAGAATCTGGAACTTTGGGGAACAGAAATGGTTTTAAGAAAGGAGGACGCCTATCCCATCAAAACTTATCCGAACTTTGAAGGCGACCTTGAAGAACGGGAGAACGACCCCATTTCAAATTTCTTGGAAGTTTTGAACAAAGTCAAGCCGGAAGAAGTCGTCGGTATTCAGCTTCTAATCGCGCCCGGCTTGGATGACTGGCATAAAAAATGGAGTGCTCTTATTGAAAAACTGAAAGAGCCGAAAATCAAAGCCGGCAAGACGGAAGGCCAGGAAGGGATAGCGGCTTTCGCCAAACTCATTGCCCGCTCGCCGGTGGAGACGGATATTTTGAAAGCGGTTGAAGGAAAAGTTTCCAAACCGGCTTTTAAAACCACAGTTCGTTTCATTTATATCTCGCCCAAGGAAATTTTCTACGACAGCTTTGCCCGAAGAGGTCTCGTCGGCGCTTTCAACCAATACTCTACCAATCACTTAAACGCTTTCAAGCAGAACACTTCAGTAAGCACAAGAACCAAGGTTTGGGAGTGGCCTCACCTTTTTCCCCGGTGGCGGAACGAGTACAGAAAACAGCGTATTCTTCACAATTACATTAAGCGGGAAGTGCCGCCGCAAACCTGGATGGGGAAGTTCATGACTTCTTATCCTTTGGATTGGAATTTCAAATCGAAGCGTTTTTATCTGAACGTTGAAGAACTGGCTACCATTTATCACCCGCCGAGCTCGATAGTTCTGACTGAACCGCACATTCAGCACCTTGAGGCGCGCCGAAAGGGTCCGCCGGCCGGTCTTGCCATATTCGGTGAGGAAGAGGACATAGAAAAATACAAGTGACGGGGATATGGAATTTTTAGGCAGCACATATCAATGGTTCGTCGGTATACCCTGGAGAGGCGTTTTTTTCTCGCTCCGGTGGATTCTTTTGGTTTTGGATGTAATTCTCATTGTTTTATTCATTTACGTTTTTGTGAGGGCGCTGGAATACCGGCCGCATTTCGTTTTTAATCCTAAACCGAGGAAACGCTCGCCCTTGAAAGACCGGAAGCTACGGGAGCGCTGGCAGGCGATATTAAAAAAGGCGGGGAGCAATCCGCCGCAGTCGTTTACCCTCGCCGTCATTGAGGCCGATGGTTTCGTGGATGACGTTCTGAAAAAGATGAATTTGCCCGGCGAGCATATGGCTGACCGCCTGGAAAAATTAGGCCGGCTGAAGATTAAAACCGCCGAACGGCTCTGGCGGGCCCACCGGATAAGGAACGATTTGGTTCACACGCCGGGTTTTGTTTTGCAGCCCCAGGACGCCAAAAATGTCCTCGGTGATTACGAGGCCTTCTTGAAAGAAATAGGACTTCTTACTTAAAATGGCCAAAGCCGGGAAAGTTCAGATAATCAGATACGCTCCGCCTCCGCCGGAGCTGCCCATCTACGGCAAAGTTGACCCGAGGGAAGTTTCTTTCATCGGCCGGACCAATTATGCGACCGGTCTTGAGGAAAAGAAATTCATCTTCGGGATGAAAAGAGTGGACCGCCGGCGTCACATTTACATCATCGGAAAATCCGGTGTCGGCAAGTCAAAAATGCTTGAGCTTTTTATCCGGCAGGATGTCGCTTATAGCCACGGACTCTGTTTAATCGACCCTCACGGCGACGTTATCGAAGAAATTTTGGACTTCATTCCCAAGGAAAAAATAGAAGACGTCGTTATTATCGACCCTTCCGACCGGGATTATCCCGTTTCTTTCAATCCGCTTCAGAATGTTGACCCCGAGTTTAAACACCAGCTGACCCAGGGATTGATTGAAGTGATGGAGAAACAATTCGGGGCGAACTGGACGCCCCGCTTGGAGCACGTTTTCCGTTTCACCTGCCTTGCTCTTCTCGATTACCCGCACGCCACCATGCGGGGGATGATTTCAATGCTTACCGACCGCAATTACCGCCAGAAAGTCGTCGAGTATATCGAGGACGACATGGTCAAGCGCTTTTGGGCAATTGAGTTCGCTGACTGGTCGGAAAAGTTCGATACCGACGCCATCATTCCGCTCGTCAACAAACTCGGTCAGTTTCTCTCCGACCCGATGCTCCGCAACATTTTCGGTCAGAAAGAAAACAAGGTGGACTTGGAGCAGTTGATGCGTGAAAAGAAAATCATTCTCATAAATCTTTCCAAAGGCAAGCTCGGTGAAGAAAACTCCAGCTTTTTCGGTTCGATGTTCATAACCAAAATAAAGCAAGCCGGCATGTCCCGGGCGAAACTGCCGGAGCGTGACCGGCACGACTTTTATCTTTACGTCGACGAGTTTCACAATCTCGTTACCGAAACCTTCGAAAATCTTCTTTCCGAAGCGCGAAAGTACGGTTTGTGTCTTACCGTTGCCCACCAGTATGTCGGTCAGATTATTGAGCGAGTTCGGCTTGCCGTTTTGGGTAATGTCGGAACGATTATTATTTTTCGCATCGGCGGGTCGGATGCCGTTATCTTGGAACCCGACATGGCGCCGATTTTCAAGACCAAGGATATGATAAATCTCGGAATGCAGGAATTTTACATCAAAATGACGATTGACGGCGAAACCTACGACCCCTTTTCAGCCGAGACTCTCAAGATTCTCCCGACGCCGCACACTTCGTTTAAAAAAGAGGTTATTGAAACTTCCCGGCGGAAGTACACCATCCCGGCTGATGCCGCCAAAAAACTTATTCAGGAAGAAGAAGCGTCAATCATCCGGAGCGCCCAGGAAAAAGCGATTATCGAGGGCAAGGGAAGGGGCGGAGCGGCGGCGGAAGAAACGGCGAAAATGGAAGAACCGCTGATATGAAGGGCTTTGTCTCCGACGTTACGTCGGAGCTACAAAACCTTCATCCTGAGTGGAACGAAGGATTACAATAGAATGATAGCAAAGGTCGTTTAATTTGTTTCAGGTATGGTTCTTATCTACACGACCTGCCGTGACACCAAAGAAGCGGTCAAGTTGGGCACGATGGTTCTAAAAGAGCGGCTGGCATCATGCGTCAATCTCTGGCCGATTCAGACGATTTATCACGGCGAAAAAGAAGGGGAGCTGAAAAACGAGCTGGAAGCGGGAATGTTTATCAAAACAATGGAGCCGCGACTTGCCGAGATTGAAGAACTCCTTTCAAAAAATCACTCTTACGCGGTTCCCTATATTGGGGCCATCGATATCCGCCGTTTCAACCGGCCCTATCGCGAGTGGATGACAACGGTGATAAAACAGTAGTATTTAGTATTTGGGATCTAGTATGACGGAAACGCGACAATGCCAGAACTGTAAGCGGGAGTTTACGGTCGAGTCCGAGGACTTTGACTTTTACAAAAAAATTTCCGTTCCCCCGCCAACTTTTTGTCCTGATTGCCGTTTTCAGCGCCGGCTCGCTTTTTTTAATCTTCTTTATCTTTATAAAAGGAAGTGTGATCTATGCGGTAAAGAGTTTATTTCTTTGTTTCATCCCGATGCTCCGTACACAGTGTATTGTCCAAAGTGTTGGTGGTCAGATGGCTGGGATCCGCTTCAATACGGGCGTGATTACGATTTTTCGAAGCCATTCTTTAAACAATTGGACGAGCTTTGGCACGCCGTCCCCTTAATAGGTCTTTCGAACGACCCGCAGACGCTCGTGACTTCTCCGTATTGCAACGACGCGGGATACACCAAAAACTCTTATCTTATATTTCATTCCAATGACGACGAAGATTGTGCTTACGGTTTCTACGTTGGGTTCAGTAAATCACTTCTTGATTGCTCGGCAATCGTCAATAGCGAAATATGCTATGACAGTATGCATTCCTATAAAGCCAATCGCTGTATCGGTTCCAGGCATCAGATTGCCGAATCGCTTGAATGTATTTTCTGCCGGGACTGCGTGAATTGCCAAAACTGTTTCGGCTCCGCCAATCTCCGGAATAAAAAATACTACTTTTTCAATAAACCGTGTACAAAAGAAGAGTACTTACGAAATATTAAGCAGTACGACTTGGGTTCGTACGCCGTTTACAGAAAGGTTCAGCAAATAGCCGAGGAACACTGGAAGGCTCTGCCGGGGAAATCGGAGTACAACGAATTCGTTGATAATTGCAGCGGGCCCAATGTTTTTAATTCCAAAAACGTGAAGGAGTCAATTGAGGTTCAGAATGCCGAGGATTCGAAGTGGCTGTTCCTTATGTGGAACGGGACGCGAGGTTGCTACGATATCTCAACTTGGGGATACAATCTTTCCGATTCCTACGAGGGTTCTGTTGTGGGCGAAGATTCTTCGCGGGTGCGGTTTTCCCAGGAATCGGGAATATCTCTTTTTGATGCCGATTATTGCAAAGCGTCTGTTACCTCTAATCACCTTTTCGGCTGTGTTTCCGTGCGGAAAAAAGATTACTGTATTTTTAACAAGCGATATTTGAAGGAGGAATACGCCGCTTTGCGTTCCAAAATAATTCAGCATATGAATGATACGCCCTATACCGATAAGCAGGGGAACGTGTATCGGTACGGAGAATTCCTGCCGCCGGAGATGAGCCCTTTCGCCTACAACGAAACTCTTGCCCAGAATTTATTTCCGCTTACGAAAGACGAGGCGCTTGCCGGCCATTATCTCTGGCGCGATGTGGTGGTTCCGAAACACAGCGCGACATTGGAAATAAGCGTCTTACCCGACCACATTAAAGACGCGACCGACGATATTTTGACCCAGACCGTAAAATGTCCGTCCTGTCCCCGCGCCTTCAGAATCATAAAGATGGAGTTGGATTTTCTAAGGCAGATGAATTTGCCATTGCCCCGGGAATGCCCGATGTGCCGCATCCAGAAAAAACTTGATTTGTGGGTGAAGAACCAAGAACGGAACTTGCGCAGTTGTTCCCGGTGCGGCGCGCGGTTGGAATCAAAATATCGAGAATCGGAACCGGTTGAGGTGCTCTGCAAGAGGTGCTACCAGGAGGAGATTGTGTAGGTTTGTAAGCCCCCATTTCTTCTGCTAAAATGCTTCTTACGGAGGCATGATTATTAAAACTGCGGGGAAAATCGACAAAAATGCGGCTCCGGTTATTGTTTTGAAGAACGGGCAGAAACTCGAGACCCACCCGTTTTTTAAGCTCGTTTCCGGAGGGGATAGAGCGATTATTCGGGCTTCGGCCGGCGCTCGCCCAGAAGACGGCTGCGAAAAAGCGCTTTTTCTTGCCGGAGGCAGGCGGGCGCTCGTTTTCGGCGTTCCCGAGGGATTCAATCACCGGAAATCAATCAAGCTTATGCGGCGCGTGGTCCAATTGGCAAGAAAAGAACGAATCGGCAAGATCGCCCTAAACCTCTTCGACTTCAACTTCAATTCCAATATTAGGGTTTCGCAAACCCTAATATTGGGGGAGGTGCTGGCAACTCAACTGGAAATCGCGAATTTTGAGTTTGTGGAATACAAGGAGAAACCGAAAGAAGGCTGGTTTTTTGTTAAAGAGGCCCAAATTTACGAGGTTAAACCTCGTAAAAATGCGGAATCACAGAAGGATTTGGACAGGGGAAAAATTATCGGCGAAGAGATAAACAAAACGCGGGTGCTCGCGAACACGCCGGGCGGGGATATGACACCTGCCCGACTGGCGGCGGCAGCCGTCAAGGCGGGCCGCGAATCCGGGTTCAAGGTTAAGGTTTTGGATGAGAAAGCAATCCGCGAGCTTAAGATGGGCGGTATACTCGGTGTTTCCCAGGGCTCGGATGAAAAGCCGCGATTTATCATAATGGAGTATTGGGGCGCCGCCCCGCGGAAGCGGGGTGAGCCTCGCCCCGACAGGAAGTCGGGGCGGGAAAAGCCCGTTGTTTTGGTGGGCAAAGGCGTCACTTTCGATACCGGCGGCCTGAATCTGAAGCCGAGTGAAGGCATTTACGAGATGCACATGGATATGTCGGGCGGGGCGGCGGTCATTCATACGATGGCGGCGATTGCCCGGTTGAAACTCAAAAAGAATATAGTCGCGCTTGTGCCGGCGGTGGAGAATATGCCTTCCGGCGGCAGTTACCGGCCGGGAGATTTGCTCCGGACGATGTCCGGCAAAACGATAGAAGTTTTGAATACCGACGCCGAGGGGCGGATAATTCTTGCCGACGCCCTGGAGTACGCCAAGCGCTACAAGCCGCGGCTTGTGATTGACGTCGCGACCCTGACCGGTGCGGCAATCGTTGCTTTGGGGCCGCGCGCTTCGGCGATTTTTGCGACTGATTCCAAGATAAGCGAGAAAATGCAAGAAGCGGGAGAGGAGGTTGGTGATTTCATCTGGCCGTTTCCGCTTTGGGAAGATTATGAAGAGGATATTAAAGGCACGTTCGGCGATGTCTCGAATAGCACCGTGCAAAGGAACCGGGGTGTGGGAACGAGCGCGGCGTTTCTCCGGCAGTTTACAAAAGGTACTCCTTCGACAGGCTCAGGGCGGGTAGGGCAAGCCTACCCGTGGGTTCATTTGGATATCGCTCCGCGGATGACCGCGATTGAGTCCGATAATTTAGCCAAGGGTGCCTCCGGCGCCTCAGTGGCGCTCCTTGTAAGATTCTTGAATGATTTCTGAAAATATGGTATTGTAATTAAAAGATATGGCTAAAACAAAAAAAGAGTTTACCGCTGTTTATAAAAAAGCAGGCGAATGGTATCTGGGATGGATTGAAGAAATTCCCGGAGTAAATACCCAGGGCAGAACGTTGAAAGAAACGAAATTGAACCTCCGAGAAGCCCTGCTTCTGGTTCTCGAAGCCAACCGGCTTTTATCGGGCGGGAAAGAGCAAAAAGACGTCATCCGCGAACCACTGGCCGTTTCTTTGTAATAACCCCTCTCGTTTATGAAGCGGGTTAATTTAGTAAAACACCTTTTCAGTGAGGGTTGTATTTTGTTTCGGGAGGGCGGCAAACACAGCGTTTTTCTGAACCCGAAAGCCAAGAAAGTTTCCACAGTTCCGCGACACAACGACATAAATCCATTTCTTGCGAGGAAAATTTGCAAGGATTTGGATATAAAATCGCCAAGAAATAAATGAACGCCGAAACCAAAACCTGCCAGAATTGTCAAAGTAAGTTTGTAATCGAACCGGACGATTTCGGTTTTTACAAAAAAATCTCTGTCCCGCCGCCCACATGGTGCCCGCAGTGCCGGATGTTTCGTCGCTGGATTTGGCGGAACGAGCGCCAGCTATTCAGGAGAAAAGATGCGGTTTCCGGTAAAGAGATTTTCTCCAATTTTCCGCCGCCCGTTGATGCCAAAGTAGTGGATTTGGAATACTGGAAGTCCGATGCCTGGGATGCGCTCCAATTCGGCCGGGATTACGATTTTTCCCGTCCGTTTTTCGAACAATTCAACGAACTTTTGCACGAAGTGCCCTGGCCTTCAAGAAGCGTTCAGCAGATGGTCAATTCCGACTACTGTGACCAAGCCGGTTATTTGAAAAATTCCTACTTGTGTTTCAACGGTGATGGCGCTGAAGACAGCGCTTATTGCGTTAATTTCGGCGCGATTAAGAACTGTTTTGATTTGCGGGAAGCCAGCCAGGATGAATTATGCTACGACAGCGCGGTGATAGGTTCCTGTTACAAGACGTTTTTTTCGGTGAACGTCGAAAACTGCCGTGACTCCTGGTTTTTGAAGGATTGCACCGCCTGTACCGATTGTTTCGGTTGCGCGAAATTGAGGAATAAATCCTATCACATCTGGAACAAGCCTTATTCCAAGGAGGAGTATTTTCGGAAATTAAGAGAGTTTAATCTCGATTCTTATGAATCCATCAATAAGTTGAGGAAGCAAGCCCGGGAATTTTGGTTGAAGTTTCCGGTTAAATACCGCCGCGGTGTGAGAAGCACCAATTCTTCCGGCGAACTTGTTTTTGACGCCAAAAACGCCCGCGACTGCTATTCGGTTTTGGGCGTCGAAAACCTGCGCTATTGCCAGTTTTTCTATACGGGCGCGACCGATTCTTACGATTGTTCAAGTTGGGGCAATGTTTCCTCCGAAATGTACGAGTGTGTAACCTGCGGCGACCAGTCCAACCGGCTCAAGTTTTGCTGGGAAGTCTGGCCCGGCTGCAACGATGTGGAGTACTCGATGTTCTGCCGGGGCTCTTCCAATCTTTTCGGCTGTGTCGGCCTGAAGCAGAAACAGTACTGCATTTTGAACAAACCGTATTCAAAGGAGGATTATTTTGCGCTCCGAGAAAAAATCGTAAAGCAAATGACCGAAGCGGGGGAATACGGCGAGTTTTTTCCGGTTAAGTTTTCACCTTTTGCCTACAACGAAACGACTTGCCAGGATTATTTTCCTCTCAGCGAAACAGAAGCGAAATCGAAGGGTTTTTTGTGGCGTGATATAGAAAGAAAAGAATTTAAAATATCAAAAGACTTTAAGGATTTACCCGACAACATCAAAGATGTAAAAGACGATGTTTTGAAGGAAGTAATCAAATGTTCCGCCTGCGGCCGGGCTTACCGGATTGTGGCGATGGAGCTCAACTTTTTGAGGCAGATAGGCATTCCTTTGCCGCGGCTTTGCGTGGACTGTCGTTATGCCGAAAGATTCAGATATGTTTATCCGCCCAAATATTGGCGGCGGCAATGCATGTGCGACTATAAGGCGTATAAGAACTTTTCGAAACACGAATGGCATCCCGACGGACGCTGTCCGAACGAATTTGAAACGCCCTACGCTCCCGAAAGGCCGGAGATAGTGTATTGCGAGGAATGCAATCAAAAGGAAGTGATATGACCAAGACCTGCAACCAGTGTAAAAGTCAATATGACGTAACCCCCGACGATTTGGGTTTCTACGAAAAAATGGGTGTGCCGGTGCCGGTTTTGTGCCCCGAGTGCCGTTTCAGAAGGCGGGCGGTGTGGCGGAACGAAATGAGACTTTATTCCAGAAAGTGCGGACTTTGCGGCAAATCAATGGTTTCGATGTTTCATCCAAAATCGCCTTACACGGTTTATTGCAGCGATTGTTGGGTGTCGGACAAATGGGACCCTTTTTCGTACGGCCGAGAGTATAATTTCAAAAAGCCGTTCTTTGAACAATTCGGTGAGCTTTTAATAAGCGTTCCCAAGCCCGGCACGTTTGCGGATAGGGAGCAGGGCCCGAACATCAACAGTGAATATACTAATTTTGCCGGTTCCAATAAGGATTGTTATTTCATTTTCAATTCGGGTCCGCGCAACGAGAATTGCGCTTATTGCCGGGGACTTGTAGACAGCAAGGATACGCTCGATACGTACTACGCTGATAACGTGGAATTGGTCTATGAGGGCGTGAGCACCCATAAGAGCAATGGCGTTGCTTGGGGGCAGAATGTCTTAGATTGCATTGATTCCTGGTTTCTCTTAAATTGTACCGGTTGTCAGAACTGTTTTGGTTGCGTCAACTTAAGACATAAATCGTACCATTTTTTCAATGAACCATTAAAAAAAGAGGATTGGCAAAAACGTGTGGGGGAGGTTCTGGGAAGTTACGAGAAAATAGAAGAGGTGCGCAGAAAATTTGAGGAATTTTCGCTTAAGTTTCCCCGGCGGGAGAACAACAACCTGAAGAGCGTTAACTGTTCGGGTGATTATGTATTTGAGTCAAAGAATTGCTTGAATTCATTCGAGACGTCTTTTTGTGAAGATTCCAAAAACCTTTTCTCCATCAAATACGCTAAAGACTGTTATGATCTTATCGGTCACGGCAGGGAATCCAATTTAATTTTGGACTGCGTGGCAGTCGGTGTGGCA
>CAZUMB010000008.1:0-15534 GCA_964621575.1 uncultured Candidatus Saccharibacteria bacterium | reverse complement strand
GAGCAGGTTGAGTTTTTCGTCGAAAATATGAGAGTCGGGGACCGCACCGATTACAATTGCCTGAAGATAAAGATAAAAACCGACGGCACGATGAGTCCTTCAGAGGCGATTCACAAAGCGGCCAACATTCTAAAAGACCACTTCGAAAAAATTTCTTTAATTGAGGTGGTGAAGTCCGAGGTTTTAGACAAGGAGGAAGGCAAGAAAGAAGAGAAAAAGAAGAGGGGGAGGCCGAAGAAAAAAGAATAATCGCGAATTGAATTCGCGAATATTTGCGAAAGTAAATTAGAGATTGTATGAGACATCGAAAGAAAGGAAGAAAATTCGGCCGCAAAAAGAGCAAGCGCCGCTCTTTTTTAAAAGGGTTGGCGAGCAATCTCATTCGTGACGGGCGGATTTTAACCACCGAGGCCCGGGCAAAAGAAATAAAAATTTTCGTTGACCGGTTGGTGACCTACGGTAAGGCCCAGAATCTCGCCGGTTTACGGCTTCTTCTTAAAAACTTGCCGAAGTCGTCGGCTTACAAACTCTACAACGACATCGCCCCGCGTTACGGGGAAAGGCGGGGCGGTTACACCAGGATTTTAAAGCATCTGAAAACGAGAAAAAGCGACGGGGCAAAAATGGCGGTGATTGAATTTGTCTGATAATGTATTCGCATCATTCGCATAGATTCGTAGATTCGCATTATCTCTGAAGCAACCTGGTATAGCGCGAATGACGCGAATCCAATGCGAATGACGCGAATGTTCAAAAAGACATGAGATATATCATAGACGCAAAAGGGAAAAATTTGGGGCGGCTGGCGTCGGAAATAGCGGTGATTCTTCAGGGGAAAAAAAGCCCGGCTTACGAACCGCGGCTCGAGGGCGCGGACGAAGTCGTCGTGAAAAACATAAAGGACCTGACGATAAGCGGCCGGAAGGCGGAAGGAAAGGTTTATTACCGCCACACCGGTCCTCTGGGCCACTTGAAGAAAAGAACTTATGGGGAGATTTTCGAAAAAAACCCGAGCTGGGTTCTCCGAAACGCCGTCCGTCTCATGCTTCCCAAGAACAGATTATTGAAGAAAAGAATGAAAAGACTCATTATTGAATAACTAATTCCTAATATCTAATTTCTAATCAAATCCCAATGATCAAATCGTAAAACAACCAAACATTTAGACATTTAAGTATTAGACATTTATTAGAAATTAGTAATTAGAAATTATTGAAAGATTATGTTAAAAAAAACAATTCAAACTAAAAAATCGGCAAAGACTGTGAAATCGGCAGAGGCCAAGAAAGAGCGTTACTTCGAGGCCGTCGGCCGGCGAAAGACCGCCGTCGCGAGGGTGAGGATTTTTCCCGCCTCATCGGCGGGCAAGCCCGGCGCTCATGGCAAAAATGAAGTTATTGTAAACGACAAGGATTTGGAAAAATATTTCCCGGTCAAAAAAGAGCAGGGAGTCGTGCTTTCGCCTTTTGAAAAACTTACCCTCTCCGGAATGAAAACGACCGTAAAAGTTAAAGGCGGCGGCCTGCCGGGCCAGGCCGAGGCGATACGTTTGGGCATCTCCCGCGCCCTTATTTTGTCCGACTCCGCCTTGCGTCCCCGGCTTAAAGCTTTCGGTTATCTTACCCGCGACCCGCGAATGGTGGAGCGGAAAAAACCCGGTCTTCGCAAAGCTAGGCGCCCGCAACAGTGGAGAAAGAGGTAAGCTCGCCGTTATCCTTCAGAATATAAATTTCTTTGCCTTCCGTTTCATAGTTTAAAACTCCTCCCTGGAGAAGATAGCGGTTTTGGGGCGTTCTTGAATCTATTTCCTGGACGATTAGGTCGTTGCCTTCAAGGAACAGCAGATAATTCGGCGAATCGGCGAGCCAGCCGATATGGCTGATATTCGTCCGGAAAGAGTCGTTAATTTCGACAATCATCCCGGCCTCGTTTTTTACATCGCTTTCGTATGTCTCGAGATAAACGACGACAAGCTTGTTGTCGTTCGTGATGGCGGCGATTCTTTTTTCTTCGGGAGAAACGCGGAATTCCCGGATGCCGGAGAGGAGAGTTTCGGTTTTGCCGGTTGCCCGTCGATAAACTTCAACTCCGCCGCCGGGCGTGAGAACAAAAACGTTCATGCCGTCGGAGCTGGCGACAAACTCGCGGGCCGGTTCTATTTTCGCCGTCTCGGCAAGAGAGGTTTGGAGGAGAAGATTTACGATGATAAGATTGCTGTCGTTGTCGAGCAGAAAAGCGTTGCTTAAACTCAAAGTCGCCGATTTTATTTGGTCCAGCGTGACAAGCTTGTCAATTCGGACTTTCTTGGTGTCGATGGTGTAGAGAGAGGTTTCGCTCGTAATCGCGATTTTATTGGAACTGAAAGGATGGAAGAAGACGTCCACTATCGGATCGGTGCCCGAGAGAGCGAGCTGCCGCTGCTTGAGGGAGTTGAAAAGATGGGTGAGATTCACGGCCGAGCGGGGCTCATTGAGGTCAATGAGAAAATGATCGTTTCCTTCTTTCGTAATGAGGATTTCCGATTCGGCGACGGCAAGAACAACGTCGTTGCCTCTTATCGTGATACCGCCGAAAATAAGCCGGTTGTCGGCGTTTTTATGAACGATGCCCTTTCCGGTCAGCCAGAACCGGCTTGCTCCGTCCGTAAGCGGTGCTCGGTCGGGCAGGGTTTCCGGCCAGAGGCTAACTCGGCTTTCGGAAGCAATGAGTCCCGACCGGACTTCCAGATTTTTTTCCCAGTCGTAGTACCCGTCTTTGGAAATTTTAAGACGATACTCGCCGGGGGCGAGATTTTTAATTATGAGACCCGACGTGCCCAAAAGACCGCTTTGGGTAAAATCGGTTTCCTCGCCGTTTACCGAAAGAACGGCGTCCCGGGGGGTGAATTTCAGGAAAATGGCGCCGGTTTTCTCGATTTTCAGTTCCTTAAAGTTTACGACGAAGCCCTGGGCGATGAAGACAAGGTAGCCTCCAAGGATCATAAAGAGGAGGACGAAAACCGCAAAGAGAATGTTTCGGAGACGCCTTTTCATGGAGGTTTTTGAATAGTATACTGGAGGGAAAAGACAATAACAATAAACCCCGTTAGAAATCCTCGGCATAAAAATTTCTAAGAAATTTTTATACTCGGTACTGACGGGGGTAAACCAAACAAATTACTGCGTTTACTACTGTGTCAAGGTCAAACATAAAAACAGATTTCTAACGGGGTGAAATTCATCGTTAACGGTCAACAATCTTTGAAAGGCGAAATAAAGCTCGCCGGCGCGAAAAACGCCGCGACGAAACTTTTGATTGCCTCGATGCTCGCGGAAGAGGTCTCCGTTTTGGAGAATTTTCCGGTGATAGGCGATGCGGAAATTACCATCGGTCTTTGCGAGGAACTCGGAAGCGAGGTTCGGCGAGACGGCCACGTTTTGTCAATCGAGACGCCGAGCATCAAGAGCACCGAAGTTACGTCGCTCACCCGCCGTAACCGGTTGCCCATTCTCGCCTTGGGCCCGCTCTTGGCCCGGGCGGGGAAAGCCGAAGTGCCGGTTTTGGGTGGCGACAAGATCGGCGCCCGGCCCGTCGATATCCACCTTGAAGCCTTAAAAAAGCTCGGCGCCGAAATCACCGTTTCGGAAAATTCCTACAAGGCATCGGCCCCGAACGGCCTTCACGGGGCGGAAATTACCCTCCGCTTTCCTTCGGTTGGCGCGACCGAAAACGCGCTTCTGGCTTCGGTTTTGGCAAAAGGCGAGACGGTTATCAGGAATGCGGCTATGGAACCCGAAATAATAGATTTAATCAAGTTTTTGCAAAAAATGGGGGGTATCATCGAACTCGGCGCCGATCGGATAATCAAGATAGAAGGCGTGCCGCGCTTGCGGGGCGTGCATCACAGAATAATGCCCGACCGGAACGAAGCGGTTTCTTTTGCGGTTCTCGCGATTGCGACCGGCGGAGATATTTTCGTAAAAGATGCTATCCAGGAGCATTTGATAACTTTTCTGAATTCTATCCGGCGGATCGGCGGCGATTACGAAGTCAGGGAAAATGGTATCAGGTTTTGGCGGGCGGGAGATTTGAAAGCCACCGATATTGAAACCGATACCCACCCGGGCTTTATGACCGACTGGCAGCAGCCGCTCGCTATTCTTTTAACCCAGGCCAAAGGCGTTTCCAAAATCCACGAGACGATTTACGAAGACCGTTTCGGTTACACCAAGGACTTGAATTCGATGGGCGCAAACATTAAAGTGACGAAAGATTGTGCTCATCCGAATTGCCGGTTTGCCGGCAAGTTTCCTCACTGCGCCGAAATTACGGGACCGACGCTTCTCTCGGGCGCCCGGCTTGAAGTGCCCGACCTGCGGGCAGGGATGGCGAGCGTTACGGCCGCTTTGATTGCCGAAGGGGAGTCCGAGATTTCGGGCGTGGAAGAAATAGACCGGGGGTACGAAAGAATAGACGAAAGACTGAAATATTTGGGCGCGAAAATTAGAAGAGTCGAGTAATAAATTACTACATAGTTACGCGAGCAAAGTGAGCTAATTACCACCTAATTACGATGTTGTAATCAAGTAGTAATTAGATTGTAATTAAGTAGTAATTAAATTATTCACAGTAAACTTTAAAATATGTTCATTCGCAAAATAGGAATAGATTTAGGAACCACCAATACTTTGGTTTTTTTGCCCGATAAAGGCATCGTCATCAACGAACCGACGGTCGTCGCCCTGCGCAAACCCGACAACACCGTTCTTGCCGTCGGCTCTGAGGCGAAGGAAATGGTCGGCCGGACGCCCGACAATATCGTTACCTACAAGCCCCTGAAAGACGGGGTGATTGCCGAGTATTACGTTACCCAGGCGATGCTTAAGTATTTCATCGGCAAGAGCGTCGGTCCTCTCAACTTTTTCAAGCCGGAAGTGGTGATTTCGGTGCCGGCCGGCATCACTTCGACCGAATATCGGGCGGTTTACAACGCTGCCCGGGAGGCCGGGGCGAAGGAGGTTTACCTCGTCAAAGAGCCGCTTCTTGCCGCCCTGGGGGCGGGTATTCCCATTCATTCTTCCGAGGGAAACATGGTGGTCAACATCGGCGGCGGCACGACCGAGGTGGCGGTGATTTCTTTGGGCGGAATCGTTAGCTGGTCCAGCCTGCGGGTGGCCGGCAACCGTTTCGACCAGGCCATCACCGATTACATCAAGAAAAAATACGGTCTCGCGATCGGCGAGGGAACGGCCGAGAACATAAAAATCGGCGTCGGCACCGCCCTGCCCAACCGCAACAAGATTGAGATGAAAATAAGGGGACGCGATTTACCCTCCGGTCTTCCCCGCGACCTCGTTGTTTCCTCAAACGAAGTGGCCGAAGCGATAAATTCCCACCTCATCGAAATAATGGATACGGTCCAATCGGTTTTTAACGTTACGCCGCCGGAACTCGCCGCCGACATCATGGAAAAAGGGATAATTCTCTCGGGCGGCAGCGCTCAATTGAGGAATATGGAGGATTTCTTCAAACGGTCTTTGGGGGTCGCCGCTTACACCGCCCCCGACGCCATTTTCTGCGTAAGCCGCGGTACGGCCACCGTCTTGGGACACCTGGACGTTTACAAGCGGACCCTCTTAAGCAAACACTGATTTTTAATCTCTAATCTCTAAACTCTAAACAATCTTAAAACTCTAAACTCAAAATCCCAAAAACGTTTTTGATCTTTGAAATTTGAACTTGTTTAGAAATTAGGATTTAGAAATTAGAAATTTAATTCGATGTTATTTGGTCATCAAGACAAGATTGAATTATTCAAAAAACTCGCGGATTCCGGCAATTTGAGCCACGCTTATTTGTTCTACGGCTATTCCGGCATCGGTAAGTTTCGGTTTGCCCGAGCGTTCGCTTCTTTCCTCGAGTCCGGAGTACTTAATTTGCCGGGAGAGGGAAGCGATGCGCCTCTTCTCGATTCGAAAATTTTTCTGCCCGATGAGAAGGGGAAAATCGGCGTCGACGTTGCGAGGAAAGTAAAATCGTTTCTTTTCGGTAAACCCTTCAAGTCGCCGAGACGCCTCGCTATCATAAGAGATGCCGAAGCGCTCACGCCCGAGGCCGAGAGCGCATTTTTGAAAATCGTTGAGGAGCCGCCCGAGAAAGCGATGATGATTTTTATTGCCGAAGACGTCCGGACTCTTTTCGCGCCCCTTCGTTCCCGCCTGACCAAGATTTATTTTCGGTCTTTTTCCGGCGCCGAAATAAGGAAATTTCTGACGGAGCGTTACCGCATCTCCGAAGCGAAGGCCGGTGAGATTGCCGATATGTCTTTCAACCGGATCGGGCGGGCGGTTGAGCTTATCGAGAAGGACGGCGGTGAAAAAAGCGACGAGCTTCTGCCGGCGCTCTCCGACAAAATAGTTTCCCTTTATCTCAAAGGAGTTTTAAAAAACTCGCGGATTTTGAGTATACTTATGGAACGGGAGGCGGCGCTCAAGCGCTATAATTTGAACGAGAATCTTCAGCGAAAGGCGATAGAATACATACTTACATGAACGAGAACGCGATATTGGATGGTTTCAAAAATAAAAAGGGAGGCGTTATTGATGCCTTCCGAAAAGAGCTCCAGGCCGTGCGAACCAACCGGCCCAATCCGGTCATTCTCGAAGGCCTGAAAGTCAGCTACTACGGTGCGCTCGTTCCTTTAAAGCAGGTAGGAGCGACGAGCGTCGAGTTGCCGCGGAACATCGTCATTCAAGTTTGGGACAAAGAAGCCGTCGCCGGCATTTTAAAAGCCATCGAGGCCTCGGATTTAGGCGTCTCGGCCTCCGCCGACGGGATGATTGTGCGAGTCGGCCTGCCGGAACTTTCCGAAGAGCGGCGGGGCGAACTCATAAAGCACGTCGGGAAAGTGGCCGAGAATTACCGTATCCAGGTTCGCCATTTTCGGGACGAAGCCAATAAAGCGATTCAGAAAGCGGAGGAGGAGGGCGGCTTAGACGAAGACGGCAAATTCAAGCTTAAAGAGAAAATTCAGGAAGAAACCGACAAAGCGAACGAGGACATCGAAAAACTTGTTGAAACCAAACTCGCGGAGATAAAGGGATGATTATTCTTGCCGTCATAATCAGCTTGTCGGTTCTCATTCTCGTTCACGAATTCGGCCATTTTGCCGCCGCCAAGATTTTCGGCGTCAAAGTCGAGGAATTCGGACTCGGTTTTCCGCCCCGGCTTTTCGGGAAAAAAATTGGCGAAACACTCTACAGTTTAAATCTCCTGCCTTTCGGCGGTTTCGTGAAAATTTTCGGCGAAGACAGTCCCGAAGAAATTCCCTCGGGACGGCCGGAGGAGAGAAGTTTTCCCGCCGAGCCCGTTTGGCGGCGCCTTGTCATCGTCGTTGCCGGGGTATTTATGAACATTGTTCTCGGCTGGCTGGTTTTCAGCGCCGTTTTTTTCGCCGGCGCTCCCAACCATCTTTTCATCGCTCAGGTTTCGACCGGCTCGCCGGCTCTTGAGGCGGGCCTCAAGGACGGCGACGTGATTCTGGAAGCAAAGAGCGGCGCGACTGTTCTTTCCGACCCGATTCCGAGCAATGAATTCATCGGTTTGGTAAACGCCGCTCCCGGCGCGGCGTTGGATTTGAAAGTTATGAGAGGGAAGGACGTTTTCAATGTGAGTTTGGAAGGACGAGAAGTTCCGCCGGAAGGCCAAGGCCCTTTGGGCGTGAGTTTGGTTGACGTGGGTTTTGCGGACGAGTCTTTCGGCAAAAGTATCGTCAAGGGATTTCATATGACGGTCTCAACCTTGAGATTGGTCACAATTGGTTTCGTCGATTTCTTCGCCAAGCTCGTGGTTCAACCGAGCGTGCTTGAGACGGTTGCCGGACCGGTTGGCATCGTCGCCCTGGCTTCGCAAGCCGGTTCGCTGGGCCTGGTTTATCTCTTTGAGCTGATGGCTTTCATTTCGGTGAACCTTGCCGTCCTGAACCTCATTCCTTTTCCGGCTTTGGACGGCGGGCGGGCCGTCCTCCTTATCATTGAGAAAATCAGGATGAAGCCGGTTTCCCGGAAGGTGCAAACCGCCGTGAACGCCTTCGGTTTCATTCTCCTTCTGGTTCTTATGGTTTTGATAACGGTTCAGGATGTCGGCCGATTGCTGAATTAGGGAATAGAATGTAAAATACAGTCAAGATGGCCGTATTTTCGGATGATAAAGACGTAATTTATTTCGGTCGGACGAATTTTCGGAACTCCAACCGGCTTTTCGGCATAAAGCGCAAAGACCGGCGTCAGCATACTTACGTTATCGGTAAGACCGGTACCGGTAAGTCGGTTCTTCTCCACAACATGATTATTCAGGATATCGCCAACGGCGAGGGGATTTGCGTCGTCGACCCGCACGGCGAGCTTGTCGAGGATATTCTCACCAAAATTCCCAAAGAAAGAATCGACGACGTCATTTATTTCAATCCGGCCGATACCGAACACCATATTGGCTTCAATATTTTGGAGCTTCCCGACCCGAAGTACAAACACCTCGTTGCCTCGGGCTTAATGGGAATTTTCACGAAAATTTGGGCGAATGTCTGGTCGGCCAGGATGGAGTACATTTTAAACAACGCCATTCTCGCTCTTTTGGATACGCCGGGCAGCACTCTTTTGGGGGTGACGAGAATCCTGGTCGACAAGGAATACCGGCAGAAAATAATTGCGAACGTCAAAGACCCGGTCATCAAAGCTTTCTGGATTCATGAATTCGAGGAATGGCGGGACCAGTTTCGGAACGAGGCCATTGCCCCGATTCAGAACAAAGTCGGCCAGTTTCTTTCGACCGCCCTCATCCGGAATGTCGTCGGCCAGTCAAAAAGCACGATTGACATTTTCAATATTATGAATGAGGGAAAGATATTTCTTGTGAACGTTTCGAAGGGGCGTATCGGTGAAGATAATTCCGCTCTTTTGGGAGCGATGATTATCACCAAAATTCAGCTTGCGGCAATGGAGCGGGTGCGGATTTCGGAAGAGGAACGGGTCGATTTTTATCTTTATGTCGACGAGTTCCAGAACTTCGCGACCGACAGCTTTGCCGGCATTCTTTCGGAGGCGAGAAAATACCGTTTAAATCTCACCATTGCCCACCAGTATATCGGTCAGCTCGTAACCGATTTTTCCACAAGCGTTTCCACGAAAGTAAGGGACGCCGTTTTCGGCAACGTCGGCACGATGGTCCTTTTTCGGGTGGGGGCGGCTGATGCCGAATTTTTGGAAACCGAGTTTACGCCCGAGCTCACCCAACAGGACCTTGTCAATCTTCCGAACTACCACGTTTATCTGAAACTTATGGTAAACGGCGTGACTTGCCGGCCTTTTTCGGCGATGACTCTGCCGCCTTTCAAAATCAACGCTTCTCATACCACCCAGGAGGAAATCATCAGTAACTCCTGCAAACGTTACGGTCGGCCCCGCCAGGTGGTGGAGGAAGAAGTTATCAAATGGACCGAATCGGGCATGCCGCAGGAAAAATTCAAAATTACCTGCTCGATTTGCGGCAAGAATGGAGAAACGCCTTTCGAGCCGACGCCCGGGAGGCCGGTTTACTGCAGTGACTGCTATGCAAAAATCGAGAAAGGCGAACTGAAACCCCTGCCGACGGAAGCGACTTTCCGCGGTAAGACGAGAGGGGAATACATGACGGACTTATCCGGTCTCGGTATTGAGTTTGACTCCAAAGCGGAAATCAGGAAAGAGAAAGTCGGCGCGCTGGCCGGTGGGGGAAACCGGCGGCGGAAAAACAGGGATAGGAGAGAGAGAAATGAGAAACGGCCGCCGGTAAGGGAACACCCTCACTTTAGTTCGATTGTGAGGGGCGGTGAAGCCGGTATCAAGGAAGTCGAGAAAGAGGTGAGCTTGAACGAGTTGAAGCCGGTGGAAGAAAAAAAGCGGTTTCATCAGCCGGAATCGAAAACACCCGTTGACATTGCCGGTCTCCGGAACGCTCTTGAGGAAGCGCTCAAAAAATCGGTTGGCGAGTAGGGTCAGTTTTTCTTGACCCTTTCGGCGTATTCGCCCGTTTTCGTATTTATCCTTATGACGTCCCCCGTGTTTATGAAAAGGGGGACGTTTACTTTGGCGCCGGTTTCAAGAACGGCGGTTTTCGAGCCGCCCTGAGCGGTATTGCCGCGGACCGAAGGCGGCGCCTCGGCGACCTTCAATTCAATTTTAATCGGCGGTTCGACGTTGATAATTTTGCCTGTCCCGCCCGGAGCGGCGGGGTCGCCAAATTTGAAGGCCTTCACTTCCGTTCCCGGTTTCAGGTATTTCCCTGTTTCACCCAGAACTTCGTCGGTCAAGAAAAAGCGGGCGCTCGGTTTTCCGGCTTCGTGGAACCAGTATTGACCCTTATTGTGATAAATGAACTGGACCGGGGTTATTGAAATTTCCGCCTCTTCAAAACTCTCGTTCTGATGGGCGGTGTAAGGTAGGACTTTGCCGGAGATGAGATTTTTGATTTTGAGCTGGGCGACGGGTTTGCGCTGCTGCATTCTCACGAAGGCATACTCCAAAACCTCGTACGGGTCGCCGTCTTTGATGAAAAGCGTTCCGACCTTCAATTCGTTGTATGAAAGCATATTTTATATATTTTGCTTCAGTGAAGAAAAGAAATCAACTCGTTTCACTAACCTATTCGACGGTCGTCAAACAGGTTAGCGGTTGAAGGTTTTTGAAAACTTAAGCATAATAACTGGAATGGATAAGAATGTGAGTAAAAAAGTGTTTGTCGCGATAAGTGGTGGCGTGGACTCTTCCGTTGCCGCTCTTCTTTTGCGCGACGAGGGGTACGACGTAACCGGCGTTTTCATGTATTGCTATAACCTGGATGGCTGCGTTCAACGCGACGCGATTGATGCCCGGCGGGTGGCTTCCGAACTCAAAATTCCTTTTTATGTCTGGGATTTTGAGAAGGAATACAAGAAGCGGGTGGTAAATTACATGATTGATGGTTACAAGCGGGGAATAACGCCCAATCCCGATGTAATGTGCAACAAGGAAATAAAGTTCGGGCTTTTTCTGGAGAAAGCATTGTCTATGGGCGCGGATTTTGTCGCAACAGGACACTACATCCGCCTTCGGCGGAATTTCCAATTTCCAATTTCCAATTTCCAAACAAATTCAAAATTCAAAATTCAAAATTCGAAATTTACCCTTTGGCAAGCCAAAGATTCAAACAAAGACCAGTCCTATTTTCTCTGGACTTTAACTCAAAGTCAGTTGAAGCATTGCCTTTTCCCGATAGGCGACTATCTGAAGAGCGAGGTGCGGGAAATGGCGAGGAAGGCGAAGTTGCTGACGGCCGAGAAAAAAGATTCCCAAGGGATTTGTTTTTTGGGCAAAGTGACGCTTTCGGATTTTTTGAAGGAATATATTTCTTCGAAGCCGGGAGCGATTCTTACGGAAGGCGGAAAGAAAATCGGCGAACATAAAGGTGTGGAGTTTTACACCATCGGCCAGCGCCACGTCGGCGTGGGCGGCCTGCCGTCGCCGCATTACGTGGCGGCGAAAGACATGGAAACGAATACTCTCGTCGTTGCCGAAGGCAGCGACAACTCGGCATTGTATAAAAACGAAGCGGAACTCACGGATGTTAATTTTATTAACCCTAATACACCCTTTCTAATTCGCGCGAATAAGAAAATAGATGTTTTGGCGCGGGTGCGTTACCGCCAGCCACTAGCGAAAGCCACTCTTTATCGTACCCCTTCGACAAGCTCAGGGTTTCGGATTGTCTTTGACAATCCTCAAAAATTCGTCGCCCCGGGCCAGTCGGCGGTGTTTTATTCACAAGAAGGTAATCCTTCGATTCACTCAGGACGAAACTTTGGTGAGTTTCGAATGCTCGGCGGCGGCGTTATAATGAAATAAATGTCTAATTCTGAAACAAAAACCTGTCAAAACTGCAAAGCTTCATTTGAGATAGACGCTCAAGATTTTGGGTTTTATGAAAAAATGAAAGTCCCGGCGCCGACTTTTTGTCCGGATTGCCGGATGCAAAGACGGATGGCTTTTCGGAACGAAAGGACGCTTTATAAGACAAATTGCGCGAAATGCGGCAAATCGTTGATAGCGGCTTATCCCAAAACCACCAAATTCACCATTTACTGCGCCGATTGTTGGTGGGGGGATTCTTGGGACCCGATGGACTATAGAATGGAGTACGATTCTTCAAAAACTTTTCTTGAGCAATGGAAAGAGCTTCAAGCCAAAGTGCCCCGGCCTTATGTCAATAATTTGCCGGGAACGGAAATGTTAAACAGCGAATATACGAATTGTGCGGGAGAGCTAAAAAATTGCTATTTGGTTTACGGGTCAATGCGGGACGAAGACAGTGCTTATAGCCATTATTTGAATTATTCCCGCAATTGTTTTGACAATCTTTATTCGATCAGGAACGAAAATTGTTATGAATGCCTTGATATCGAAAATTGTTACGGATTGATGCATTCGCAGTCATGCTTGAATTGCCGCGATTCTCTCTTTCTTTACGATTGCCGGAACTGTTCCGATTGCATTGGCTGCACCGGATTGCGGAATAAGAAGCATCACATAATGAACAAGCCCTATACGAAAGAAGATTACCTTAAGAAGAAAGAAGAATTAAAATTGCATACGCGGAACGGCCTTAATTCTTTTCGCGAAAAATACATGAGAGAAATTTACTATTCTTCGCCTCGGAAATATTATCACGGCCAGATGAACAAAGATTTTTCCGGCGATTATATTGCGAACGTCGAAAACACGCACAAATCTTTCTATACCAAAAATACCCGGGGTTGTAAGTTTATTTTTTGGTGCAACAATGCCAAAGATGTTTACGATTATATGTCCTGGGGCGACTTGGAATTTTCTTATGAGTGCGTTTCAAACGGTTATGACAGTTATCACTGCATGTTTTCCGATGTTTGCTGGAGTGGCGATAAAGATATTGAATATTGCAGTCTTTGCTTTACGTCTTCCGACCTTTTCGGCTGTGCCGGTTTAAGAAGCAAGCAGTATTGTATTTTGAACAAGCAGTATTCCAAAGAAGAATACACGGCTTTGCGGGGGAAAATAATAAAAGAAATGACCGAAAAACCCTATCGCGATGCGCAGGGATTGATTTATCCATACGGAGAATTTCTGCCGATTGAGTTTTCGCCTTTTCTCTATCAGGACACCGTAGCCCAGGAACATTACCCGCTTACCAAAGAAGAGATAATCAAAAACAATTACCGTTGGGAAGAACCGGCAACGCGGAATTATAAAGTAACCATAAATCCGGAGGACTTGCCGGATTCGATAAAGAAAGTCGAGGACGAAATATTGGATGAAGTTATAGGCTGCGCTCATAAAGGCGAATGTAAGGGCCAATGCACCGAAGCTTTTAAAATTACCGCCCAAGAACTTGCCTTTTACAGGAAAATGAACATACCCCTTCCGCAACTTTGTTATAACTGCCGTCACGCGGGTAGAGTTGCTTTAAGGAATCCTCTCAAACTCTGGCACAGAAAGTGCATGAAACCGGGCTGTAAGAACGAGTTCGAAACAAGTTACGCCCCCGACCGCAAAGAAATCGTCTACTGTGAGCAGTGCTACAATGCCGAAGTCGTATGAATTACGTAAATTATTAGGTGGACTACTTAAGTATACCACCCAAGAAATAAAGCGATGAACAGTGAAATAAAACAATGCCAGAATTGTAAGCAAAGGTTCACCATTGAGCCAGAAGACTTTGATTTCTACAAGAAAATGGATGTTCCGCCCCCGACTTTTTGTCCGGATTGCCGGTATCAGCGTCGTATCGCAAATCGCAATGAGTGGAATTTTTACAAGCGTAATTGCGCTCTTTGCGGAAAAAGCATGGTATCTATTTACAATCCTTCGTATCCCGGCCCGGTGTATTGCCTTTCGTGTTGGTGGTCCGATAAATGGGACCCGCTCTCTTACGGTCAAGAAGTGGATTTTTCACGGCCTTTTTTTGAACAATTTTTTGAACTTCGATACAAGGTGCCTCGCGTAGCTCTTGCAAACCATCAGAGTGAAAATTCGGAGTATAGCAACCAGTCGGAGAGAAATAAGAACTGCTATATGGTGGTGGCAACCGGCACCAGTGAAAACTGCATGTATGGGAATTGGAATCAAGACAGCAAGGATTGTGTCGACTGTTGGGCAATGAAGAAATGCGAGGTTATGTATGAATCGCTGAATTGCGGCAAGTGCTACGATTGTCTTTTTGCCGAGAACTGTGTTGAGGTCAGCGATAGTCGGTTTTTAAAAGATTGCCGGGGGTGCAGCCACTGTTTCGGTTGTGTGGGATTACGCAACAAACAGTATCATTGGTTTAATAAACAAATTTCCAAGAGCGAATACGAGAAAAAAATCCGGGATTTGAAATGGACACCCGGTCTGATTACGGAAATGAGAACAAAACTTGATGAACTTTCTTTTGAATTGCCGACCAGATTCCGCCACGGCACCAAAAACGAAAATTCCAGCGGCGATTATATCGGTAGCAACAAAAACATCAAACGTTCTTTTAACTGCCGTTTTTCGGAAAATGTCGCCTATAGCCAGGATGCTTGGGAGGCGCGTGATTGCATGGATATGACGGAGACGCTCGATAACGAATTGGATTATGAGATGGAAGGCGCCGGGTGGGGGAGCCGTTGCGTCGCGTCGGCAAAATCCTGGTATAACCGCGATATTTTATATTCCGAGCTCAATTTCAATTGCAACGATATTTTCGGTTGCATGTCTCTTCGGGCGAAATCCAATTGCATTTTCAATAAACAATATTCGGAATCCGACTATAAAAAGTTAAAAGCAAAGCTGATTGAGCATATGAAAAAAACGGGAGAATGGGGAAACTTTTTCCCGATAGATATTTCTCCCTTTCCTTATAACGATTCTCTTGCCCAGGATTATTTTCCGCTTACAAAAGAAGAAGTTCGGGCTCGTGGTTGGAAATGGCACGACCGCGACCCTCGCGATTATAAAGTGACTTTAAAGCATCAGGATTTGCCGGAAACCGCCGAAAGCGCCGGTGACGCACTGTTGGGCGAAGTTATTGGTTGCAGTTCTCAAGATTCCGAAATCGAGAAACGAAAGCATCTTCGTTGTGCCACCGCTTTTCGGATTCAGCCGGCTGAACTTCAATTTTACCGGCGTCTTGGCATTCCCATTCCGCATAAATGTTTTCCCTGCCGTTTGCAGGAAAGATTGAATCGCCGTAACCCACGCAAACTTTGGCATCGTTCCTGCCAATGTGGCGGAAATAAATCGGAGAATGGCGTTTATCAAAACACCGCTACCCATAAGCACGGGGCGAGGAAATGCCCGAACAAATTTGAAACCTCCTACGCCCCGGAAAGGCCCGAAATAGTGTACTGTGAAAGCTGTTACAACGCCGAGGTGGTCTAATTAATTAGACCACCTGGGGTTTTGAGTTTTGAATTTGTTTAGAAATTAGAAATTAGGATTTAGAAATTTTCACTGATGCCTTCCTACGATATTTTCTTTTTTGGGG
>CAZUMB010000007.1:0-15843 GCA_964621575.1 uncultured Candidatus Saccharibacteria bacterium | reverse complement strand
CCGGCGAAAAAATGGCGTCGAGTACTATTGTGCCGACGTTCAGACGCTCCAGTCGCCTTGATTCAGCCGGCACGTAGCCCAGTCCTTTCTCGACAATGAGTTCCATATCGAGTTCGGCGTTCTTCTTCGTGAGAGTGGCAAGACACAAATCCGGATTCACCACCTTCACGAGAGTGGTGGACTCAATGTCGCCTGCCTTCACTTCGCGTTCGCCTTTTACGGAAAGTTTCAGTGTTTGGGGCTCGTCGGCGAGGAAATGAAATCTCACCTTCTTGAGGTTTAAAATGAGTTCGACGACGTCTTCGACCATTCCGGGAATGGTCGAAAATTCATGGTCGGCGCCCTTCACCTTGATTTGAGTAATGGCGGCGCCGGGCAGGGATGAAAGCAAAACTCTCCTTAAAGCGTTGCCTAAAGTCACGCCGTAGCCGGTATAAAGACCTTCAATGTCGAAAGCGCCGACGTTTGAATCTTCGGAAACCTTTTTTATTTTCAGCGTTTCGCTGAGATAGGAATACTTCATTTTATTATCTTGCGTAAAATTGGCCGACCAAATTAATGTCGAAGGGAGCGTTAATGTCCTCCGGCTTGGGATTTTCTTTACATTCGCCTTTCAGGTTTTCCTTGTCAAGCTTGAGCCAAACCGGCGGCTCGTATTGCTTGAGCTTCATCCCTAATTCTTCAAATATCTTCGCGCGGCGCGACTCGGGACGAATGGAAATAACATCCCCAATTTTAACACTGTAGGAAGGAATTGTCACTTTACGGCCGTTAACGACGATGTGACCGTGCGAAACGACTTGCCTGGCTACTCTCGTTGAGGGAGCGAAACCGAGGAGAAAAACGACCCGGTCGAGGCGCCGCTCAAGAAGAACGAGCGTTTTCCCGAGCGAACCCTTGAAAAGATTTCTCATTTGCCTGCCCGAGAGACCGTAGGTTATCTGAATTTTCTGCTTCTCCTGAAGCTGCCGGCCGAATTCGGAGATGCCGCCCCGGCGGCGGGCATGACCGTGAACGCCCGGCCGGTAAGGCCGGCGAATCATCACGCACTTGGGGCCGGAACAGCGCTCCGCTTTTATAAAAAGCTTCGTGCCAAGCGATCTCTCTTTTTTTTCTTTAATGCGTTTCATTTTTAAATATTTAAATGTTTAAATTTTCGTTTAAACTCTCCTGGCTTTTTTCGGCCGCGGTCCGTTGTGGGGAATCGGCGTGACGTCCTTTATGGAGACAATATTCAACCCCTTCGCGGCAAGCAAACGAAGAGCGGAGTCACGACCGGCACCGACCCCTTTTACGAACACGTCAACCTTGAACGGCCCGGAACGGGCAAGTTTCTCCAAAATCGCTTCCGCTACCTTGGAAGCGGCGAAAGGCGTGGATTTTTTGGGACCGGAAAACCCCAAACTGCCGGCCGACATCCAGGCAATAACATCGCCTTTTTCGTCGGTCACCGTAATCACCGTGTTATTGTAAGAGGCCTTAATGTAAACCCGGCCCGTTTCGTATTTCCCGCGCGGGGCGGCGCTCTTTTTTTCGGTACGAGCGCTCTCGACGGCTTCGGATTCTTTAATAACCTCTTCTTTGGTTTTCTCGATGACTTTTTTCTTACCCATGCCGTTTTTGTCTAAAATTTCAAGCCCGTCTGTAGCGCAGAAATTTTAGCTACAAAAACGAGCATCCCGTTAGATGCGGACAAGCATCTTCTTGGAACTGCCTGGTGATTAATCTTTTTCATTGTTAGCGTTTTATACTCCATGTTTTTGACCGCTATCTAACGGGGTTTCGCTCAAATCGCTATTTGAGCTCAACTTTTCTCTTGCCGCTGCCGGCGGTCTTTCTCACGTTCCCCCGCACCGTCCGGGAATTGCTCTTCGTCCGCTGGCCCCGGGCCGGCAGCTTTCTTGCGTGCCTTATACCCCGGTAGGCCTTAATTTCCCTCAGACGATTTATGTTTTGTTTTAAAATTTGCCGCAATTCGCCTTCAATTTTGTAGTTCTTCTCGATAACGGACTGAATTTTGCTCACTTCCTCACCGGTTAAATCTTTGGTTCGTTTGTCGGGATTTATTTTTGCCTCAGCCAGAATCCGGAAAGTCGACGTCCGACCGACGCCATAAAGATAGGTCAGAGCAACGCTGATTTTTTTCTCATCCGGTATGTTTATTCCGATGATTCTCATCTTTGAACTGTACCGCGAAACCTTTAGGTTAAGCAAGTTACTACTTAATTACCATAAGTTACGCACTATAATCAAGCAGTAACTAAGTTGTAACTAAGTGGTAATTTGCTCGCCTGTGGCTCGCGTAATTTATTGTCATCCTTGACGCTGTTTGTGTTTTGGGTTTTTGCAGATAACGTAAATACGCCCGTGACGGCGGACAATCTTGCAGTTTTTGCAGATTTTTTTAACTGAAGCTCTTACTTTCATGCCAATGTTGTTAAAATTTACGAGCTCAATCAGAATCTCCGGATAATCCGGCCCCGCCTGTCGTTCGGTCCCGGCATTTCGATAATGACCCTGTCGCCGGGAATCACCCGAATATAGTGGATTTTCATCTTGCCGGCCAAGTGGGCCAGAACCTCGCCACCACCTGCAAGGCGAACCCGAAAAAGCAAACCCGGTAACGCCTCCTCTACAACGCCTTCTTTTTGTATGCTTTTGTCTTGTTTTACCATCAAGCGATGACAGGTTGAAATATTAACAGAACCATAAAAGTGAGTCAATCCCCCACATAAATTCTTATGTGGGGGATCAATTCAGAATTATTTTCACCTTGTCCGGGTCAGCCGGCACCCTATCGACCCAAAAAGGCCAAAGTGAAATATTCGCCCGCTCCAAGCCGGAGAGGAAAAAAACCATTTTTCGCAATTCTTCTTCGTTCTGGCCGGCAAACTCCTGCCTTAATCTTTCGACGTCGATAGCCGGCTCGAAAACGATCTTCCCCTCGACCGGAAAAACAACTGAGTTTTCGGTAAAATCAACTTTTGGCTCGCCGTAATCAAGCGCGAATTCTTTCACCCTCGTTGCGGCCTCAATGGTTTCCTGAGCGTCGGAAACAACGGCGCTCTCGAGCATCTTCCCTTCAAAAACGAGATAGCGGAGTTCCCCCTCGGCGAAAATGCGGAATTTGCCCTCCTCGTCGCCTGTCTCGATTTTTTCATCCAGAATTTCGAATTCACGGGCATCCGGAAAAACCTTGAACTTGTCGGAAAGGAGAATGAGCACTTGGGCCTCAAGAACGCCTTCCAAATCCGTAAACAGTTTCGCCTTCCCCTGACTTATATCTTCTTCGGTCGGCACGGCTTCTTCCCCGACGAACCCGCCGCTCATCGCTTCATCGGAGTCGGCGTAAAAACCCTCGTACCGCGGATCGCCTTTGAATCCGGGAATCCGCCAGTGCTTTTCCGGACCGATGTTATAATCATCGCCGGTCTCGTCGGCCGTAACCCTAACACTGATTTTTGAAGGAACTATTTTCCCGTTCTCGATTTTCGCGCCGGGGATGGTCACCCGCTCGTCGAGGCGGAACATTTTGCCGCCCGGTGAAAGAAACCGAGTCGTCGCGACAAGCACCTGAGGCTCGGAGCTGTAAGCGTTGTAAACCGTGAGCGTCCCTTCCGCTTTTCGCTCCACTTTTTCCCGGCCGGAGGCGGGGAAACTCAAACTCAAGTTCCCCTTCGCCTTGAGAAGCTCGGCCGGAAGAACTATTTTTGTTCCCTGAATGGCGGCAGTTTGCCTCTCACTCGTCGCCTCTACCTCGTAGGCGAAGGTAACCGGCACTTTTTTCAAAATCATCTCCACGGTCGCTTTGGGCAGAACGCGGATTGCCACAAACGTGCCGCCGGCGACAATCAGAATCACGAGGGCGAAAGAAAAAGTTATTCTCAAAAGCCGGTGTCGCCGGTTGCCGCGGAAAGCTTTCTTCGCTTCGGCCGGCGGAATCGCTTTTTTGAGTTCAAACGGCGCCTCTTCTTCGGTATTTTCGGACTCCGTCGGTTCATCGATCTCTTCCCGCGCCGCTGCTTCTTCGATTTTCACTTCCGGCGTTTTTCTGAAAACCGGCTCGTCCCGCCCAATTCTCTGAATTAGGCGGGGCTGAGGTAAAATGTCGGAAATAACTCTTTCCCTCCGTTTAAAAACCGGATTGAAGGCCTTGATCTTGGCAAGCGCCGCAAGCTCCAGCACCCGGTCGTCGACCGACTCGACGTGAAGCTCTTTCTCCGCCGTCAAACTTTCTCTCCTCAAAACGTGGAAATTATTGAGCGAGGAAGCCAAAACCGAATCGCGAGGAATGTTCAAAACAACAATATGACTCCTGGCTTCAACGAGCCGCCCGACGGCAACGTCGAGGTCTTCGTTTTTATTCAAAAAGAATTTCTTTTCGGTGCGCATGCCAAATTTGTCTAAATTTTCAAGCTCATTTGCAGCGACGAAAATTTAGCCACAATATTGAGCACCCCGTTAGATGCGGACAAGCATCGTTGGGAGTAATTTGTATGATTGGTGTTTTTCATTGTTTTTGCTTTGAATCTTGTGTCCCGAACCGCTATCTAACGGGGTTAAATCTGCTTGACCCCGATTGCGGTCGGGGGACGAATATTTAAGCTTTAGCCGTAAGCCATCTTGCCCGCCGGGCGAGAAGCTCGTTCAAAAAACCGTATTGGGGCGGGGAATAAACGTGGGTGACGAAAGCAAGAGTGTTATCGGTATTCAAAAACGGCTCGCTTTCCCGTTTCATTATAACACCATAACCCTGCTCTATAAGCAAATCTCCGAAGTTCACAACCTTCATTCGGGAACCGAAAAACTTGCCGATAAACCTGGAAGGTAAATTAAAACCGACGCGGAAAACGGGTTCCCGGCCCCGCTCCTTCGATTTGGGCAGAAGTTTTAAAAAATTGCGGATTTCCTCTTTAATTATTCCCTCAATCGCCCTCTTTATCTTCCCAGCCGGAGGTTCCTTGTCGAAAGAAAGAAAAACAGCAAGAGCGGTTTCGGTTGGAACGGCGAAGAAAGAGGCGATTTTCCGTAAAATCAAGCCGCTCCCCCACGGCAGGTCTTTGAGATGAAGCCAGTCCTCCTCGTTGTTTTCGAAAATGTGGGCGGTTTTGTCGCCAACCTGAACAAAGTAATTGTAGGACTCGGGGACCGAGAGTCCGAGAATCCCCCCGCTCTCAACAAGAACCCTCTCCCGCCCCCAACTTTCCGTTTTTTCGATTAGCGACTTGAGGTCCCGACGGATAAAAGTCCCCCGGTAGCGGAAATAAAGGTTTGCGCCTTTGAACCCTTGCGGATTGAAAACACGGGAAGAGCCGATCACAACCTCTCTTATCTCGGCGCCGGCAAGAACAAGTTCGGGGTCGTGAGCGCCGAGTTTTTTGGAAGCCGTGCCCCGGTAGCGGTTCAAAAACTCCCAAAGGCCGCGGAAAACAAGCGTGTCAATTTCGGTCTCGCTGATAAGCTCCTCCGGCTCGCTTCTTTTTAAATGAACCATGCTCTCGATCGTAACGGCCTTATCCGAACCCAAGGCCAAGACGACTTTGTCAACCGGCAGAACGGGTTTTTTGATTTCTTCGAAATTCTCCGCGAAAGCGGCGGTAAAGACGGTTATTTTTTTGTCCTTGGTTTTAATCTTCGCTCTCGTTACGCCGAAGCCGGAACCGAGGTCCTCCAAAACCAAAAAAGATTCCTGCTCTCTTTTCGGCAGTTTTTTCAGTTTATCGAAAAGTTCGCTAACCACTATGTTATCAGTATAAACCTAACGAATTAGAGCCACAACGCTCGAAGGCGAGCCGCTTTTTTTGCCGCCGTCCAAATAGAAGTCAACCCGGTCTCCGAAATACTTTTTGGCTTGAGCAACATTCGCCGCCGGCGGCTTGCCCGCGACATTGGCGGACGGCGCGACGAGCGGTCCGGTCTTTTTCAAAAAATTCCGAAGCCGCCGCTCGGCGGGCAGGCGAAAAGCAATCGTCTCCGTGCCCCGATGAATGTAATAAAACTTCTTGCCCTTCACCGGTAAAATCACGCTTACCGGTCCGGCCCCCTCGACTCGGCTCGGGGCGAGCCAAAGCGTTCTTAGGATTTTCAAATGTTCCCGGTTTACCTTTACGCCGAATTTTTTTAAATCTTCAACCGAAGAAACAAGAACTATAACCGGCTTGTTTTTCTCCCGCCGTCGCACCCGATAAATCCTCCTCACCGCTTTTTTGGAAAACGCCGAACCAACCAAGCCGTAAACGGTATCCGTCGGCATTACCCCGATGCCGCCTTTTTTCAGGATTTTAATAATCTCTTCGGTTCTCACTGATAACATGATAATTATCCACATATTATACCGCAACCCAAAACCACAATAGGTGGTATACTTAAATATACCACCTATGCCAAGAACAAGCCGGAAAAACTTCAGCGAGGACTTGAAAAGAAAAATTTGGAAGGATTTTTGGATTGAAATCGGAAAATCCAAAAAAGGCGGTCGGCCCGACTTTCTTTCCAAATTTTTAACCGAGGAGGAGAAAAATACTTTGGAAAAAAGATTGGCCGCCATTTATTTCTTGAAACAGGGCGAGAGCTTGCGGGAAACCGCTAAGAAAGCCGATGTATCTAAACAAACAGTAATCTTTATAAAACGCGGTCTAAAACCGCTTAATTACAAAAAGAAAATATATTCCCAAAATAAGAGCAAACGTAAAATTTACCCCAAGTCCTACGGCAGCGGCCGCTGGGATTTCCTAAAAACCATTTAGAACAAAGTTGATAAAATAAAATCACAACAAAACCAAAGGGTGGTCTAATTAATTAGACCACCCTATTTTTAAAATTTGTCTCATTCAACCGTCGCTCTGATTCGGCGGACGCCGGCGGAGGACGCTTCTTCCTTTATGATTTTGAACTTCCCTATCTCGCCGGTGTGGGTGACGTGCGGCCCGCCGCAGAATTCCTTGCTCCACGCACTCTCGAGCGAATGCCCTACATAATAAACTTTCACCCGAACCGGATACTTACCCTTGAAAAAATGGAGAGCGCCGGTTTTCTCGGCTTCTTCTTTCGGCATTTCTTTGAAATTAACCGGCAGGTCATCATTTATTTTGGCGTTTACGACTTCTTCGGCTTTTTCGATTTCTTCCTTCGTCATTTTTCTCGGAAAAGTGAAATCAAAACGCGCCCGCTCGGTAGTGATGTCCGAACCGCGTTGGGCAACCTCGGGACCCAAAATTTCCCGGAGCGCCTGATTGAGCAAATGAGTGGCGGTATGGAGCCGCGTCACCTTCTCCAGCTCCCCTCCGCCGCCGGCTTTTAATTCACCGGTGTCCAAAACGAGGCCGTGACCGCCGAATTTTTTCTCCTGCCCGGCCCGCGACACTTCCTGATGTTTTTCGAACTCGCGGTCGAAATCCTCGCGGTTCAGTTTTTCGGCCTTATCCCCGCCCAGCTCCTTTATTATTTCGTAGGGTAAACCGTAACTTGAAAAAATGCCGAAAGCGCTTTTGGCGTCAAGATGTTTTATTTTGTTAAGCTCCTTCAGGCCGATTTGGAGTGTCTTTTCGAAACGCTCCCTCTCGGCGTTGAATTCTTCAAGGACCACCTCGCCGTTCAATTCCGGATAAAAACTTTCGTAATTTTCGAAAACCTCGGCGAAAACATGCTGAGGATTAACCTTGCCGCCGGCAAGATAAAAATGGGTAACGAGGCGGCGAATCAGCCGGCGGAGAATATAGCCCGCCTCCTTGTTGGAAGGACGAACGCCGTCGGAGAGAAGGAAGGCGATGCCCCGGCTGTGATCGGCAAGAACCCGCCTCGTCCTCTCGCTCAAATTCGCCGGCAAAAACTTCATGAGTGGTTTGAATAAATCCGTCTCAAAGATGGTGGATGTTCCCTGCGAGACCATAGCGAGCCGCTCCAAGCCCATTCCCGTGTCCACGCCCGGCGTTTTCAGCTTTTCCAGCTTGCCGGCCGGACGACCGTAGTACTCGTTGAAAACGATATTCCAGACCTCCAAACCGTTCACATAAACTTCCGTAGTCGGCCCGCAGGGCCCCTCATTCCCGGTTGGCCCCCAAAAATTGTCTTCCCGGCCGAACTTTCTGACATCGGCAATGCCTAAACCCTTCCAGATTTTCTCCGACTCTTCATCGGCCGGCACCCCGCTATCACCTTTGAAAAGGCTCACATAATCTATCGGCAGCTTCATTTCTTTCGTGATAAACTCGTGGGCGTACTCTATCGCCTCCTTTTTGAAATAGCCGCCGAAGCTGAAATTCCCGAGCATTTCAAAAAAAGTGAGGTGCGACTCGTCGCCGACCTCGTCAATGTCGGAAGTTCGGAAGGACTTTTGAATCGAGGCCGTGTTCTTGCTCCCGAAGTCCTTCACCGGGTCAAGCTCGCCGGTGAAATACTTTTTGAACTGCTGCATGCCGGCGGTGGTGATAAGCACCGACGGGTCGTCGGGGATGAGTGAAGAAGACGGCACGACGGCGTGCTCTCGTTCTCTGAAATACTCCAAAAACAATTTTCTTATTTTCTCGGAACTCATGCGAATTTCATCTCCCACCGTTTACGACGATAACTTCGAGCTCGGCGAGCATTATTTTAGCGTTCCTGATTTCGGTGACGGTGTCCGCTTCAAGAACGGTCTTCTCGGCCCGGTCGAAAAGCTCGTAAATTTCCGGCGCCGCTTCCCGGGTAAGGTTTTCGGCTCTTGCGACGCTCACCAAATCGTCAAACTGGACTCGTAAGGAAAGATTGTCTTTTTTAATTTCCTCCCGCAGGCGGGCCTGACTCAAACCGTTTTGGGCGGCGGCTTGGGCGGCGGCCGCTTGATTGAAAGCCGTTGCGAGCTGCCCTTCGCCCATGAGATTCCCGGCTTGAGTGAGATAAAATTCCGCCCGTTCCAGAAGTTCGCCGACCGCTTTCGAGGAAACGTATTCGTCCGACGACATTCTCGCCTTCAGTTCCTCCGCCGCCTTTTCGGCCTCGTAAATGAGGTTTACAAGCGATTCTTCTTCAATAAGACCGCCGTTAGAGTTCCTTAAAGCGCCCTGTCGGACAATGTTAAATTCGCTCTTCAGGTCACCGTCCGTGACTCTCTCCCTTATTTCGTCGAAAATGCCGAGGTCGGCGGCGTCTCTTATCGGCAGAAAATTGAGTTTCGGCTTCACCTCGCCGGGCTCCGCTTTGAATTTCCCCTCAAAGACGGAGGTCAAATCCGTTTCCAGTTCCCGGATTTTATCCTTGATTCCGTCCGGCACTTTACCTTCGATATAATTCAACGCATAAATAACCCGAAGCTCTTTCAGGGGATTTTCTTTTAAGTCGGAGAGGACTTTCCCCACCCGAGCTTTGAATCCGTCGGGCGAATCGAAACCGGTTATCGCTTCCCCGACCGCCATCTCAAGCTCCGTCTTGGCGGCGGCGAGTTCTTCTTCAACCCCGGCAAACTCTTCCAGCTCGGCAAAAATTTCTTCGTGCTTGACGATGCGGTCCATAAGAGCATCAAGAAGACGGTCAATGTTTTCGTTTTTATTCTTTTCACCGAGAGAGGAAATTCTTTCCCGTAAGCGGGCGACATTTTCCTTGTAGTTCCGGAGAGCAAGAACTAAGCTCTTTTCGTTCTCTTCCCCCTCAAGCGCTTTGATTTCGGCCGCAAGCTCGTTTAAAACTTCCGTCTCGAATACGGCTTTCTTTTCCCCGCCGAACGAGAAAAACCGGCTTATTCCCCGCCGCCACTCCTTCAGGAAATAGAGAGCGTCCCCCGGTAAAAGCTTTGGTTCTTTGAGCCCTAAATCCTCAAAAGTTATGCCGGTGCCGCTTCCGTCTTCCTCATGTGCAACCGCGAAAGGAACTGCTCCCAAGAGGAGAACAAGCGTTAAAATAAATAAAACAGTTATTTTCGTTTTGTGAGACATTAGAAATTAGTAATTAGAAATTAGAAATTTTGAGCGTCAGTATCCTTCAAGTTTTTTCGCTTCTCCGTGCTGCCTGATTCTCTCAAGCGCTTTGGCCTCGATTTGGCGAATCCGCTCTCTGGTGACGCCGAAAACTTTCCCCACTTCCTCCAGGGTGTGGGTAATATTGTCCTCAAGACCGAACCGCATCGAAAGTATTTTCTGCTCCCGCTCGGTGAGGTCGCTCAAAATTCCCCGGATTTGGTCCCGGAGAAGGGCCTGACTCGCAAGCTGGTCGGGACTCAAACTGGACTCGTCCTTGATGAAATCCGAAAGAGTGGAATCCTCACCCTCGTCGCCAATCGGCGATTCGAGAGAAATAACCTCCTGGGAAATTTTCTGAATGTAGCGAATTTTATCGACATCCAAACTCATTTCGGTCGCGACCTCCTCGGGTAAGGGTTCGCGGCCGAGCTCCTGCATCAGCCGCCGCTTGGCTTGAGTGTACTTAGTAATCGTCTCGACCATGTGGACGGGAATCCGGATGGTCCGGGAATAGTCGGCAAGAGCTCTCGTTACCGCCTGCCGAATCCACCAAGTGGCGTAAGTGGAAAATTTGAAGCCCTTCCGATAATCAAACTTATCGACCGCCCGCGAGAGGCCGATATTCCCCTCCTGAATTAAATCGAGAATGGAAAGATGAGGACTGCGGTTTACGTAGCGTTTGGCCAAGGACACGACAAGCCGCAAGTTCGCCTGAACCAGTTTCTTCCGGGCCGTTTCGTCGCCGCTCTCAATCCTTTTAGCGAGTTCTTTTTCTTCCTTCGAGGTAAGAAGCGGCGTCCGGCCGATTTCCTTCAAATACATCTGGACGGCGTCGGGCAGGTCCGGCTCGAGCCGGGTCGCATCGGTAAGTTCCTTGGCGCTGATATCTTCGGCGCCGCCGGTCATTATCGAACCCGACTCCCTGACTTTAATGCCTTCCTTATCGAGTCGGTCGTAAACTTTCTCCAAAAAAGAAAGATTCTTTTCGATGTTGGGGAAATAATTCAGCACCTCGGCGTCGGTCAAAAAGCCCCGCACCCGGCCCCGTTCAACGATGTATTTGAGCGATTCTTCGAAATCTTCCGGCGGCTTTCTTTTCCTTCTTTTCGGCTTTACGGTCTTTTTAACCGGCTTCTTCCTTCTGACCGACTTTCTTTTTGCCGTCTTTCTCTTTACCGCTTTCTTTTTCTTAACCGTTCTCTTTTTCCCCTTTACTTTTTTCCTCCTGCTCATTTTAGTTACTTTAATTCATTTATTTTCCTCGCAACGACGTTGAATCTCACGATGACATCGGAAAGTTTTCCGCTCTCGCCTTTCTCTTCGGCCAAACGAATTTCTCCCCGCAACCCCTCCAACTCGCGTTTTAAGGATTCAATCTGAAGCTGGCGTATCAGTTCATTGAACTCGCCGTTTAACGCTTCTTCGTCCTTGCCGGCAAATTCATAACTGCCCCGCAACTCAAAAAACCCTCCTTCTTCCGCCTTGGGATCAGCAAGCACCTTGCGCTACCGCGCGGGCAGCCACTCTTCGTAAGGAGAAAGGTTGGAGAGAAAAACCAGGTTTGCAAAAGCCAACGACAGGAGACGAGCGGAAATCAAATCCACTCTCTCCCGGGAAACCGGGGCGGCTCCGGGGAGCGGTTCAGCTTCGCCCTTTTCGGCAACAAGAGGAAGGTTTTCCAATTCGTTTGCGAGAGCCACCTCCGAGACGCTGGAAAAACGGGAAAGTTCCTTCAGCCATTCGCTCGCCTCAACCTGGCTTTTGAGACCCCTTATTTTCAAAAGCATCTTCCGGAGAACTCTCTTTTTCTCGGCGATATCGCTTCCCAAATTCGCGAAATGGTACTCAAAAACGCTTTGCAGAGCCGGTTTTGCCTCCGCAATCGCCCGGGCAAGATATTTTTCGTCGGCGGCGGCCGCCTCGGCCGGGTCTTTAAACCCGCCCAAGTTAATTACCTTAGTGTGAAAATCGTAATTATTGAAAATGTCGAGCGTTCGCTCGAGAGCCCGGCGTCCGGCGTCGTCGTTGTCAAAACTCAAAATCACCGTGTCGGCGACGCGCTTCAGACGGGTCAAGTGATCGCCGGTCAGTCCCGTACCGGAAACGGCAACGGCATTTTTCACGCCCGCCTGCCAGGCCATCAAAAAATCCATCTGACCCTCGACGATGAAAACCGTACGGTTCCCGGCAATTTCCTTTTTTGATTTGTTAAAACCGTACAAAATGCGGGATTTGGAAAAAATGGGCGTCTCCGGCGAGTTCAAATACTTGGGCATCTTTGAGTCCTCTTCGCGCAGGAGCCGGCCGGTGAAAGCAACGGTTTTACCGAGCGAATTGGCAATGGGGAAAACAAGCCGTCCCTGAAAACGGTCGCGGTAAAGACCGCTCAAATTTTTGTGGGTAAGACCGGCTTTGGCAACGTCCAGAATGTCGAAACCGGCTTTGATGAGGTGGAGGGTAAGCGACTCGCCCTGTCCCCGAAGAGGCCCCGTCGGGGCGGGCGCGAAACCGAGCTCGAACTCCTCAATCGTTTGCGGCGAGAGTCCCCGGCTCTTCAGGTATTCTCTCGCCTCGCTGTTTTTTGAAAGTTCGTCCGCATAAAAAGATTTGGCCGCTTCGTGGATTCGGTAAAGCGTCCCGAACTGTTTCTCGAGAGCGGGGTTCAGGGCGGCAATCGCCACTCCCGCTTTCTCGGCTAAAAATCTGATGGCTTCGGGAAACTCCAGATTTTCGTGACGCATCACGAAAGTGATGATGTCGCCGCCCAAGCCGCAGCCGAAGCAGTGCCACATCTTCCGCTCGGGCGAAACGATAAAAGACGGCGTTTTTTCGGCGTGAAAAGGACAAAGCGCCTTGAAGTTCTTGCCGGCTGGGAGAAGCTTCAGGTAGGAGCGGAGAAAATCGACTAAATCCAGTTTCTCTTTAATTAGGTCGGTCTCACGGGACATTATTGAAAGTTTACCCCGTTAGATACCGTTCTGCCAAGAGGCACGGCTGTAACCGCCCTGGAGCAACGCGTCTTTTGACGCTTATCTTACTGTGATTTTTGATACACAACCCGCGTGGGATAAGCCATCTCTATTCCTTCTTTTTCAAACGCGTTTTTTATGCCGAGAAGGATTTTCTCGTTAGCGTCCATGTATTCTTTGTAATCGCCGGTTTGGATGTAATAAACGACTTCGAAAGAAAGAGCCGACTCGTCGAAACGAAAAAAGTGAGTTCGGTCGAAACGGGTAAGCTTGACCGAATTTATTATTTTTTCCACGATTCCGGGAATTTTCTTCAGCAAAGAACTCGGCGTTTCGTAAATCACGCCGAAAGTGAAAGCGACTCTTCGTTCCTGCATTCTTTTGAAATTCTGAATTTGGGTGGAAGTGAGTTCCCTATTCGATATCACTATCTCTTCTCCTTGAAGAGCGCGGACGCGGGTCGTTTTGATTCCGATTCGCTCGACAACACCGGCCTGCTTGCCCACAACAATGAAGTCTCCGACCACGAAAGGCTTGTCGAGATAAATCGCGAAAGAACTGAACAAGTCGTTCAAAATATTTTGAAGTGCGAAAGCCACCGCCACGCCGCCGATTCCCAAACCGGCCACGAGCGAAGTTATGTTCACTCCCAAATTGGAAAGAGCGAAAAGAATTGCCGCGGTCCAGACCAAAACTTTCGCAAGTTTCCCGATTGCCCGATAAGCGATTTTTGCCCCCGACTCTTTTTCCCGATGGACTTTTTTTCCGATTCCGTAGTCAATGACAACCTGAACGGCGACCGCCGCCTGATAAACAACCCAGGTCACTAAAACGACATCAACCAGCTTATCAAGAGTTCTGTTTATTTCCAGGAAACCGAGGGCAATATAGAAAGCGAGAAAAAAGTAAAAAGGCGGCCGAAGGGTTTCCACTATTCCGATTAGCATATCGTCGATGTCCGTTTTGGTCCTTTTGGAAAGCTTCTTCAAGCGGTTCAAAACCAGGCCCTGAAAAACCCTGAAAACCAGAACCGAAACCGCAAAAACCAAAAGGGCGGTCAGATAATCGGAGGTTAGAATGTATTTTTCGAACATTAGTACTTATGATACCAAATAATCGCTGTAACAAAAACCCGCCCCATATCTTTGGAAACAGGACGGGTTTTTAAAGTCAGTACAGAGATTATCTCCTCCTTCTCTTTCTCTTAGGCGCCGCTTTCTTCCTTCTCTTCGGAGCCGCCTTCTTCGTCTTTCTTCTTTTTCTTGCTGCCATTTTTTTCAAATGTACTGCGACAGTCGACCAAGTTGTCGCTAAGCTCTAAAAAATTATCTTATACATTAATTATATACTTTTAGTTCGCGCATTTTATAAAAATTCTGTGGATAACTATGATTTCCGTGAAAACATTTTGGAAAACGGGAGTTTTTGCGGAGAAATTTTGCAAAAACAAGGAAAATTTTTCAAAAAACGAAGCGGGTCCCGGAAAAACTCACGGGACCCGTTCATTGCGCGCGGGACATCGTACTACCTACTCGACGTGGATGAAGACGCCGGGGAGCTTCGCGTTGAGCTCGCTCGCCCGGCTCGTGGCGAAGCGCGAGTGCTCGGCCTGAGCGGCGCGCCGCCCCGCATCGTCGGAGTAGCCGCCGTCTTCTCGCCCGAAGGCGAGTTCCCGGAAGACGACTTTTCGCCCGCGGGAGTTCGTGACCACGAAGTCGAGCCAGTGGTCGACGTGGCCGCCGCTCCGGAAGACGGACGTTCCCTTCTTCTTCGCAGCGACACGCCTCATCTCCACGGCGATGTCGACCCACTTCTTCCGCTTCGCGAGCTCGACGAACTCGCCGAAGGTCTTCGGTCCTCGCCGAAGGAACCCGAAGATGCTCATACTGCCCTCCTTGTTGAAAGGTGCTCGGACCCCATGTCCAAGCTCTACCAATAGAAAAGCACCAAAGACCACAAAAAGCAAGACACGGCAAGTTTTTCTTTTTTCCGCATTTTCCTCGTACTGCCTATTTTGGCAAATTCTTGCGGCGAAACTTATCGCTTTAAAAAGGGGGGGGTTGAACTATAATAAACGCGTGATAATTTTATACGCTTTCATTCTGATTATTTCCTTCTATCTTCTTGCCGTAATTTGCGAAGAATTTTTTGTTCCCGCGCTCGACATCATCTCCGAAAAATTGAAACTTTCATCCGACGTTGCCGGCGCGACCTTGATGGCGATTGGTTCTTCGGCGCCGGAATTTTTTACGGCGCTTTTTGCCGTTCTTCTCCCCGGCGGTCACGCCGATATTGGTTCCGGCACCATCGTCGGTTCGGCAATTTTCAACATTTTGGTCATCATCGGCGCCGCCGCTGCTTTCCGGCAAGCTAAACTAACCTGGCAGCCGGTTGTAAGAGACGCGATTTTTTACTCTCTTTCCATTCTTCTTCTTCTCTACGTTTTCTGGGACGGGAAAGTAACTCTCGGTGAATCCCTTTATTTCGTTTCTTTCTACATTATCTACATCATTGCCGTCGCCAACTGGAAAAAAATCCTTCCCTACAAAGACGTCGACCCGATAGAGGTTCTCGAAAAAGGAGCTCGAAAGAGCAAGCTGGCCAAAATTTCAAAAAAACTTCTCTCGCTTGTTGTTCCCGACTGCGGGAAAAAACCGGAAAGGTATCTCGCCTCTTTCGCGATTTCCATTTCGGTTATCGCTGCTTTAAGCTATCTCCTTGTCGAATCCGCCGTCGGGATAAGCGAGATTTTAAAAATAAACCCGACCATCGTCGCCCTCACCGTTCTTGCGGTTGGCACTTCCATTCCCGATTTATTCTCTTCAATAGTAGTCGCCAAACAAGGCCGGGGCGACATGGCGGTTTCTAACGCCGTGGGTTCCAACATTTTCGACATCCTTTTCGGATTGGGATTTCCCTGGCTTATCGTTCTCGCCCTCCGGGGC